>JAIOHV010000212.1 GCA_019912885.1 bacterium | reverse complement strand
CGCCAAACACCCCCACCTCGCGCCAATGCGCGTCATCCCGCAACGCCTCCGCGCGCCATAACACGTGCCATTTTCCCCGCTAACCCCCTTAAACCGCTCCATTTTTCCTCCATTCCCTCCGCGTTCCCCGCGCCTCCGCGTCAGCCATTCGACACCCGGTCATTTCGCGATAGGCGAACGCGCCAATCTTCAATCTTCAATCTTCAATCTTCAATCTTCAATCTTCAATCGAGGCCCCATGCGCCGCGCACCCTTCGCCGATCTCGTCGCCTCGCGCCATCCGCTGCACATCGCGCGCGAGAATTTCTGGCGCCTTGCCGGTGCGTCCTATCGCGGCGGGCGCGACTATATCCACGCCGGCAACCTCTTCTCGCATCGCCTGGAGAACGGCGGTGACCACGATCGCCGCCTCCATCGCGCGTATTACCTCAACTACTGCCGCCCGGTCGTCGACACCTACGCCTCCTACGTCTTCCGCGTTCCTCCCGCCATCGTCCCCGACGCCCCCATCCGACGCCTCATCGAAAATGCCGACGGCCGAGGCGGCTCGCTTTACGCCTTCATGAAACGCGCGTTCACCCTGGCCGCGATCCACGGACACGTCGTCGTCGGTGTCGATCGCCCGGTCTCCGGCGACGCGCCCGAAACGCGCGCTGACGAGATCGCGCTTGGCCTTGCCGACTACCTCCACCTCGTTAGCGCCGACGATTTCGTCAACTGGGAAACCGACGGGTGCGGGTGCGTCTCCTGGTGCCTCGTTCGAGAGCGCACGCGCGATGCCTCGCCCGACAAACCCGGCGCGAGCGCGCGCGAGGTGTATCGCCTGTGGACCGCGCGCGAGTGGGCGCTCATCGACGGCGAGGGCGAGGTCATCGCCCGCGGCGAAAACCCATACGGCCGCGCACCGTTCGTCTCGCTGCGCTTTCGCGATTCCGACGATCCCGTCATCGGCGAGTCGCTTCTCGCGTCGATCGTTTACGTCAACCGCGAAATCTTCAACCTCGGCTCGCTGCTCTCGGAGATCCTCTACCGCCAGACGTTTTCGCAGCTCGTCGCCGAGGGCAGCGCGGAGGAATACGGCGAGGCCGGCGACATCGCGCGCCTGGGCACAAGCTCCATCTTCCTCTACCCCGAAGGACGCAACGCGCCGAGCTTCATCCACCCGGATGTCGGCCCGGCCGAGGTCCTCATGCGCCGCATCGACGGCCTGATCGACGAAGTCTATCGCCTGGCCTCGCTTGTGCGCGGATCGGCGCGCGAAGGCAACGTCGCAAGCGGCATCGCCAAGGCGTACGACTTTCTCGATACCAATCAGGCTCTCGCCGACGCCGCCGCGCAGGCCGCGCGTGCGTTTGAGCAGGTGCTGCGCATCGCGCACCCGGAGTGGGGCGGCGTCATCGAATTTCCCGGCGACTTTGGTGCGGACGATCCGGGTCGGCTTCTCGCCGAGGCGAAGCAGACGCTCGCGCTGCCCGTCGGCCCCGCGTTCCGCCGCCGTATCCTCGAACGCCTGGCGCGCACGCTCCTTCGCGAAATCCCCGCGACGCACCGCGACGACGTCTTCGCCGAAATCGCCGCGGCCGATCGCGTGTTGAACTAACGCACTCCGCAAAACCGCGCGATACGAAGCGCAAGAAACACGAACCGCGACCGTCAGGGAGCGGGTCTGCGGAGCGCACAGAGAAGACACAGAGAACACGGAGTCCGAAGTTTAGAAAAACAGAAAAATAAAAAATCTCTGTGCCCTCTGTGTCTCCTCCGTGCTCTCCGTGTACCGCCGAAAAAAAACCTCCTCGAACCGACAAGGCAACGTATGTCCGACAAACCCGAATCTCCCGAACAGCCCGGCCTCGCCGACCTGGCCGCGCGCCTGTCCGAGACGCTCGCGCGCCTGGAGTCCGCGAACATGAACGACGACGAGCGCGCGCGCGCCGAGTCCGCCCGCCGCCTCGATGAGCTTGGCCGCGAGCGCGAACGTCTCGCGAACGAAGCCCGCGAGTGGGAGACGCGCTACAAGACCTCCCGCGCGCGGCAGCTTCTCACCGAGGCCGCGTCCAACGCCGGCGCGTACCGCGCCGATCAGGTCGTGCGCCTGATGTGGGACCGCGTGCGCTTTTCGACCGACGGCGAGCCGCGCATCGCGATCGAGGACGACGGCGGCGCCGAAAAGCTCGTCGAGCCGAATCGCTTCACCGAAACGGTGCGTGCGTTTCTCGACGAAAACCCGAACCTCGCGGCGGGACGCGCCGGCGGAGGCGCGGGTTCGCGCGCCTCAAACGTCCCCGCGCCCGGCGGCGCGCCGCCGCGAACCCTTTCCGACCTCCGCCAACTCCGCCCCGCGCTCGAAGAACGCGCAAAAAGTCTTGGGAGGCGCGGCTGACGAATCGCCCAGGGCGCCTTGTCACCCTGAGCGCGTTTGTCACCCTGAACGCGTTTGTCATCCTGAGCGCGTTTGTCACCCTGAGCGCGTTTGTCACCCTGAGCGAAGCGAAGGGTCTCCGTGGCCAATCAACGAGATCCTTCGCTCCGCTCAGGATGACAAGCCGTTCGCTCCGCTCAGGATGACAAGCCCTTCGCGTTCTTCGCGTCTTTGCGTTGAAAAAAAATCTGCGAAATCTGCGCAATCCACGGATGCGTTCCGCGATGACCTTCCAGACTTCCAGTCTTTCAGCCGCTTTTTCTCTGTGTCCTCCGTGTCTTCCCCGTGCCCGGAGCTTGCCCTGAGCGAAGCCGAAGGGCGTACCGCCGAAAAAAACACCCGCGATAAGGAGCAACGATGTCCCTCGGAACAAACCACATGACCCCCACGACCGCGGCGAGCTTCATCCCGGAGCTCTGGGCACTCGACGTCCTGGAGGCCGCGGAATCAAACCTCGTGATGGCCAATCTCGTCACCCGCTTTGACGATGTCGCCATCGAGGGCGGCGACGTCATCCACGTCCCGCGTGTCTCCAATTTCCAGGCGCAGAACAAGACGCCGAACGCGCAGGTCTCCCCGCAGTCCGCGACGGAGGAGAAGGTCTCCATCTCGCTGTCCAACCACAAGGAAGTCAGCTTCCTCATCGAGGACATCGTCGCCGTGCAGGCGAAGTCGAGCCTGCGCGAGGTGTACACGCGCAAGGCCGGCTACGCGATCGCCAAAGCCATCGACACGCACCTGCTCGGCCTGTACGCGGGCCTCTCGATCCAGGTCGACGGCGGCACGATCGAGGACACGCACCTCATCGACGCCATGACGCAGCTCGACTCCGCGGACACCCCCGGCGAGGAGCGTTTTCTCGTCATCAGCCCGCAGGCCAAGGGCGACATCCTGAAGATCGACCAGTTCACCTCGCGCGACTTCACGAGCCCCCAGGACCCCAACGCGCCGACGCAGACCGGCCTTCTCGGCGACATCCTCGGCTGCAAGGTCTACATGTCCAACAACGTCGCCCAGACGACCGTCTCCGGCATCGACACGCGCCACAACCTCATGTTCCAGCGCGGCGCCTTCGCGCTCGCCATCCAGCTCGGACCACGCGTCCAGGCCAACTACATTCCCGAATACCTCGGCACCCTCGTCACCGTCGATGTCATCTACGGCTTCGCCACGCTCAACGACGCCTGGGCCGTCGACATCCTGTCGTACTGATCGCATCGCATCCCCGTGCCCGGCGCCGCGATGTCAGGGCCGCAAACGCAGCCGCGCCGGAGCCTTGGCGGAGGCGGGCGGAGTGCGCGGTCGATTCCGCCCCAGCATCACCGCATTCGCGATGTCAGGGCCGCAAACGCAGCCGCGCCGGAGCCTTGGCGGAGGCGGGCGGAGTGCGCGGTCGATACCGCCCCGGCATCGCCGCCTTCGCGATGTCAGGGCCGCAAACGCAGCCGCGCCGGAGCCTTGGCGGAGGCGGGCGGAGTGCGCGGTCGACACCGCCCCGGCATGAACCGTTCTTCGAAATAACATCGCCCCGACACCCGGCGAGGCCCCACCGCCTCGTCGGAATTCACCTCTCCCGGATGACAACCCCATGACCGACGCGCATCTCATCACAAACCCGCACGGACGCACCGTCGCGGTGACAAGCGAATGGGTCCGCGAAAACCAGCGCGTCCTCTCCTCCGGCCCATGGCGTTTCGTCACGCGCGCCGTCCCCGGGAGCGCAGGCGTCCCGCCTGCTTCGAGTCAATCGTCTCTCCCCGGTGCGCCGGCAAATACCTCGCCGCGCGTCTCCACGGCGCGGCACCACCCCGGGACCGCAGGTGTCCTCACCTGCTTCGAAAAATCCGTCCGCCCGGCCGACATCGTCCGCGCCCGCACCCGCCCGGTCATCGTCCACATTCTCCCCTGGACCCTTGCCACAGGCGGCGCTCAGCGTTTCATCCTTATGCT
>JAIOHV010000211.1 GCA_019912885.1 bacterium | reverse complement strand
CTGTTGCGCCGCGTTCGCCCGGGCGCTCGGCGGCGGCGGGCCGAACGCGGCGCAACAGGCGCTGGCCGCCGCGCTCGCGCAGGGGCGCGCTTATGTGGACGTTTCGCGCCGGCGATTCGCGCGCCTGGGCGCGCAGCTTCGGAGCATGGAAGAGGTCGAGCCGGGGGAATTGCGCGAATACAACGAGTGGCGGCGTTCGCGGGGACTTCGGCCCGTGCGCGCGCCGGAGCCGGAAGGTTTTTCACCTTGAGCGACGTTGACGATACCGCTCGCACGGCCGGGGAAGAAGGCCGCGTGGAAATCGAACAGCGGGCCGAAGCCGGCGGGCCGGACACCGGCGGCGCGGCCGAACGCGAGGAGAGGCCCGTCATCGTGGACGTGCGGAACATCACCGTGCGTTACGGTGACGCGACGATTCTCGACGACGTGTCGTTTACGATCCGCGAGGGAGAGATTTTCGTCATCCTCGGCGGATCGGGCTGCGGCAAGAGCACCCTGCTGCGGCAAATCGTCGGGCTCGAAACGCCGACCTCCGGGTCCATCCTCATTGACGGCGACGACATCACGACAGCGCGCGGCAAAAAGCGCCACGACTTGCTTCGCAAGATCGGCATCCTCTTTCAAAGCGGCGCGCTGTTCGGATCGATGACGCTCGCGGAGAACATCGCCCTGCAACTCGAGGAATACACCGATTTGCCGGAGGACGTGATCGACCTGATCGTGCGGATGAAGCTGCAACTCGTGCGCCTTGGCGGATACGAGAACCATCTGCCGAGCGAGATCTCCGGCGGCATGAAAAAGCGGGCGGGGCTCGCGCGCGCGATGGCTCTCGATCCGCGCATCCTGTTTTGCGACGAGCCGAGCGCGGGGCTCGATCCCGTCACGTCCGCGGAGATCGACGCGCTGCTCATCCGGCTGAATCATTCGCTCGGCGTCACGGTGGTCGTGGTGACGCACGAGCTTCCGTCCATCTTCACGATCGCGCACCGTTGCATCATGCTCGACAAATCGACGCACGGGATCATCGCCGAGGGCGATCCGCGCGCGTTGCGGGAGAACAGCGACAATCCCAAGGTGCGGGACTTTTTCAATCGCCAGACCGAAAGCCGCGACGACGACGGGGACGGCATGATCGGGGACGAGGACGAACACGGCGCGTTCGCGGAGCGCGACGACGCGCGGTCGGTTGTTCCGGGCGAGGAAGGCGACACGATCGAGGGCGCGGGCCGCGGCGCGCGGGAGGCCTGATGGCGGGGACGGGAAGCAACTTCAAGGTCGGGCTGTTTGTCGTCGGCGGAACGCTCATCATGGCCGCGGCGTTGATCTGGCTTGGGGCGACGAAGTTTTTTTCCGAGACGACGACCTTCGTCACCTACTTCGACGAATCCGTGCAGGGGCTCGATACCGGCTCGCAGGTCAAATTCATGGGCGTGGCCGTCGGAACGGTTTCGCGGATTCGCGTCGGGCCGGACGGCAAGCTCATCGAGGTGCAGATGGAGCTGGAATCGCCGTTTCGCAAGGAGGACGACATGCGCGCGGAGCTCGCCATGGCCGGCATCACCGGTATGAAGTTCGTCGAGATCACAAGGTCGCCCGCCTCCGAGCCGATCGAGATCAAATTCAATCCGCGCGGCACGTACATCCCCGCGAAGGCCTCGGGCACGGCGGAGATTTTCGAGGCGCTCGAAAACGTTTACGAATCCGTCATGCAGATCGACTTCAAGGGCATCAGCGACAACGTGAAGACCTCGTTCCATACGATTTCCGAGCGCGTGGACGATCCGAACATCGACCGCCTCGTCGAAGCGATGGCCGACGCCGGCGAACGCCTGCGTTATCTGTTGAACAAAAAGCAGACCGAAAACGCGATCGACGAAATCGACCGGACGCTCGCGGAATTGAAGGGGCTTGTCGGCGCCATCCGCGCGGAGGTGGAAGGCGCGGACGTGAAGGGCACGTTCGCCGACATGCGCATGTCGATCCAGAGTTTCGCGCAGCTTTTCGAGCGGCTCGACAACGAGCTGGCGGCGTCGCTGATCAACCTGCGCCGCACGACCGACAACCTGGCGCGCATGACCGAGAAGATGGCCCGCGACCCGGCGCAGATGATCCTCGGCGAGCCGCCGCCGGAACGCATCGTTGCGCCGGAGCCGACCGGACGGGAGATGGCGCCATGACCACGACCGCAAACTGGATATCGCGTTTTGCCGCCATGGCCGCTATCGCCGCGCTCACCGCGTCGCTGCCCGCGTGCTTCAATTTTCAGCGCGAGCACAAGGACGAAAATTTCTACCAGATCGAATACGAGCCGCCGGCCGCGGACGGCGTCGCCTTTCCCGGCGTTGTCGTGCGCGTCGCGAATTTCGACGTCGCGGCGGGCTATCAATCGCCGCAGATCGTCTACTCCACGTCCGCCAAGCGCCGGAAGGTTTACGACTACCACATGTGGATCGTGAATCCCGGCGACATGCTCACCGATCTGCTGCTGCGCGACATGGTGGCCTCCGGGCTCTATGAAGCGACGATCGACATGCGCAGCTCGATCTATCCGGACTACGAGCTCGAGGGGCAGGTCGTGGCCATTTACGAGAAGGACGAGCCCGACGTCTGGTTCTCGGTGCTCGCGGTGCGTACGGCATTGTTCGCGTATCATCGCGGCAAGCACGTGCTCTTTCAGCGTACTTACGAGGAATCGATCCCGACCGCCGGACAGACGCCGCAACATGTCGTCGCCGCGATGAGCGACGCCGCGCGAAACGTCTCCGCGCGCATCCAGCGCGACGTCAACGACGCGATCGCCACGTTCGAGGCGAAAAAGCTCGCCGAAAAGCAGATGGAATCCGCCGCGGCCGACGAGACCGGCGAGGCGCCCTGATGCCCTGCCGCGAATACGCCGTCATCGCGCCGTATTACGACCTGCTGTTTGAGCGCATGAACGCGGGGCTTCGGCGAATCGCGATCAAGATCGCCAAGCCCAAACGCGGGGAACGCACGCTCGACGCAGCGTGCGGCACCGGCCATCTGGTCCGCGAATTCGCGCGCGAGGGCTGCCGCGCGGTGGGTGTCGATCTATCGGACGCGATGCTCAAGGTGGCGCGCAAACGCGACGAGCCCGGCGTCGAGTTCATGCGCGCCGACGCGACGCACCTGCCGTTTGCCGCGGGGTCGTTCGATGTCGTCACGATCGTGCTTGCGCTGCACGAGATGGAAAGCATGACGCGCGAGCGCGTGCTGCGGGAACTGCGCCGCGTGACCGCGCCGGGCGGGCGCATCGTCGTGATCGACTATCACGACGGGCCTTTCGCCGGCTTTGTCGGCAAGGGCATGCACGCGCTGACATTCGTCATCGAGCGTTTCATCGGCGGCGCGCATTACCGCAACTACCGCGGCTTTCTCGCCGCGGGCGCGTTGCCGGCGCTATTACGCACGGCCGGATTTCCCCCGGGCAAAACGAGCGCGCTCGCCGGCGGGAATCTCGCGGCGGTCCGCGTGTCGTTCGACGAAACCGGCGCAGGTTGATTCGGCGCCGTGCCCGTCGCCGACGCGCTCACCTCGATCTGGCAAACGCTCCACGCCTCGCCGCTTGTGCGCGAGGCGTTCGGCCTATCGCTCGCGCTGGCGTGGCTTTTCGCGATGTACGCCCTGGAGCGCCGCGTGATCGCGCGCAATCCGAAGCGCGCCGCGGTGCGACGCAACATCTTCCTTGCCGCGAACGCCCTTTGGATGCCGTTGGTGTTCCGCCGTGCGTTCCTCGTGCCGACGGCGATCGCCATCGTCTTCGCCGCGCTGTTGTTGACGCGGCGGCTTGCGGTCTTCGCGTCGCGATCCCTGCGCGACGCGGGCGTGCCCGAGGGCGCGGATGCCGGCGAAGCCCGCGAGGCGCGCGAGGCACGAAACGATCTGCGCAGTCGTCTCGACGACGTTTACTCCGCGCGCACCGCGTTTTGGCTTGCGGGCCTTGCGCTCGCGCCGTTGTTCTGGGACCAGGGGAGCCTGTTCGGCGGCGGATGGCGATTCAACATGATCGGTCCGATGCTCGGCCATGCGGCGGGCGCCGTGGCGTCGACGTTCGCGGAATCGCGCTTCGGAAGGCGGCGATTCAAGTTCAAGGGCGCGGCCAGCCGCACCGTCGAGGGCGCGATGGCGTATCTCGCCGCGAGCTTCGCCGCGCAGCTTGCGGTCTATGCCGTCTGGTCGCAGATCCCCGGCGTCATGCACGGCCCGCGCGTCGTGCTGTGGGCGATCGTCGGCGCGTCGGCCGGCACGCTCGCCGCGTTGTATGCGGGCGGGCGCGCACGGCCCGCGGCGGCCGTACTCGCCTCCGCGGCGGCGCTATACGTCTACGTGGCGGCGTGAATAAGCGAACGTCGATCGGTCGAAGTGTCATCGAAAAGGCATGGACATCATGGACAAGATGGACAAGATGGACTTGATGGACGGCTGGCGAAGCCGTGCGAACGTTGCTTGCCCACGTGGCGCGCGTATCGTCCATGCGGTCCATTTCGTCCATCGTGTTTGTTCATCCCACGGGCTTTGGGAGCGTTTTATGCGTACGCAATCGTTCTGGGCGCTTTTGTTGCCGATTTTTCTTTTCACGGCGTTTCCCGGCTGCTCGTGCGGTGACGATGACGACGACGACGACGAAACGGGTGATGACGACATCGACGATGACGCCGATGACGACACCTCGGATGACGATGCGGATGACGACACCGGTGACGACGACACCTCGGACGACGACAACTCGGACGATGATGCGGATGACGACACCGGCGATGACGACACCGGCGATGACGACACGACGGTCGCCGACGATTTCGTCGCGGACTGGCCGCAGTCAAACCAAGAGACGCGGGACTACGACGAGTCGGGCGGCGCGGGCGCGTTTCGCCTGAAGGCGCAGGATTACGACGAGTGGGTCGATACGTGGCATTTGCCGTTTTATGGCGGGCACGTCCACGCCTGGTTCACCGACAACACGTACACGGAGATCGACATCTGGCACGGGTTCGGCGACAGCACGAGTTGGACGGCCACCTACCTCGGAACGCAGTGCATGCGCTACTGGGTCACCGGTTCGGCCGAGGCGAAACAGAGCGCGATCGACCGCGTGCAGACGCTGACCAATCACCTGCACGTCACGGGCAAGCCGGGCTTTCTCGCGCGTTTCCGCGCGCCGCAATCCGAGATGACGAGATTCGTGAGCGAGGCGCACTGCGATTCGGACCCGGACTGCCACCGTGTCGATACCGGCGACTACGCCGGCGACTGGTGGGTCGGCAACACGAGCCGCGACATGTACGTCGGCTGGTTCTACGGGATGGCGATGGCCCATGACCTGCTTGACGACGCGGCGAGCCGGCAAATCATCGTTGACGACGTGACGGAGGTGCTCGACATGTTCATCTCTGACACCAACTGGTGGATCATCGACGTGGACGGCCTGCCGACGACCAAGGGCCCGAACGTCCTGCCGTTCATGAAGCTCGCGTGGACGCTCATCGGCTATCACGTCACCGGGCTCGACCGCTTCAAGGCCGAGCTGCAAACGCTCGTGCTCGACAGCAATCGCGACGTGATCGCCACGAGCGCGATCACGTTTTTCAACCGCTACAACAGCTATTACGGCAACCAGCTCGCGCACCAGACCTGGTACAACATCCTGCGTCTCGGGAAGGCGTACCTGTCGGAAGACGACTACGCCTTCCTGCTGAACACGTTCGAGACGAAGGTGCACACGTTTGCGCGCCTGTCGCACAACCCGTGGTTCAACGGCATCTTCATGAGCCAGGGCGACTACACGCCGGCCAAGGGACCCGATCCCTACCAGGCGCAGCTCGAACAGGACTTTGGCGATTTCCGCGACCCGCCGCTATGGGAGTACGTCGTCGATCCGCGCGATCCGCAGGACTACACGCTCGACCCGGTGTCCGTGTTCCTGTCCGATCTGATCGACCAGTACCCGTGGATCGAAAACCTGATCGGCGACTTTGAGTACCAGGCCAACGAGCCCACGACCGTCGACCAGTACTGCCCGGCCGGGTTCATGTTCCAGTGGAGCCCGTTTCTCATCAGCGGCTGCGGCGCGAATATCCCGGAAAAGGTCCACTCCGGCCACGACTACCTGGCGGCGTACTGGCTCGCAAGCTACCACAAGTTCATCGACAAGACGCAGTAGGACGAATCGGGAATTGCGAATGCGGAATGGGGAATGTCCGCCGGCTGACCGCCGACCGCCGACCACTGATTGCTGATCGCCGACGGCTGACAGCTATCCTGCTTGGCAGACGCGCGCGTCCACCCGTCCACAATGTCCATGCGGTCCATCATGTCCATCGCGCTTCGTGCGGCGCGCCTCAAAAAATTGCTCGGCAGGCGCCGCCGTCCACCAACAGCGCGACGCCGGTCATGTATGACGCGCGCTCGGACGCCAGGAACGCGACCACCGCGCCGAACTCGTCGGGCCGGCCCATGCGGCCGACGGGTATCGCCCGGATGAGATCGGCAAGCGGCCCGGATTCGGGGATAGAGTGTTCGTCCGCACCTTCGGGCAGCATCGATCGAACGCGGTCGGTGAGGATCGATCCCGGGCACAGGCTGTTGACCGTCACGCCGTCACGCGCGACCTCGGACGCGAGTGTCTTCGCGTAGCCGAGCAAGCCCGCGCGCGCCGCGTTCGAGAGTGCGAGGTGCGGGATCGGCTGGAGCGCCGCGATGGACACGATGTTGACGATTCGCCCGAAGCCGCGCTCGCGCATCGACGGCAGCGCGCGCGCGGACATGTCGATCGCCGAAAGCATGTTCAGCTCGACCGCGTCGCGGTAATCGGCGACGCCAAAGGCCGTCGCGCCGCCCGGCGGCGGGCCGCCCGCGTTGTTCACCAGGATGTCGATCGGCCCAAGCTCGCGCGCCGCCGTCTCAAAAAAGCGCGCGCGGTCGGCCTCGACTTTCATGTCGGCCACCACCGCGACGCACCGGCCGCCGGCCTTATCGATCTCGCGGCGCGTTTGCGCAAGCCGATCCTCGTCGCGTGCGCAGATGGCGACGTTCGCACCCTCCGCGGCAAGCTCCAGCGCGCTCGCTCGCCCGAGCCCCTTGCTCGCGGCGCACACGATCGCGCTTTTTCCGGCAAGTCCAAGATTCATGTCGCGCAGATTAGGTCGCGGCGGGAAGCGCGGCAAGCAGCCCAGGAACGCCGAGCCCCAGCTCGGCACACATTGCGGCGCGAGAAAACAAAAATGCGGAGTGCGTTTCATTCCGCACTCCGCATTCGAAACTCCGCACTCGCTAAGCGATCTCTTTGGGCTCTTTCTCCGCGGGATCGTTGTTGCCGTAAACGATGATCGGCTGTTCGCCGGACTCGATGACCTCCTCGGAGATCACCACCTCGCGGATATTATCCTGGCTCGGCAGTTCGTACATGATGTCGAGCATCACGCCCTCAAGGATCGAGCGCAGGCCGCGCGCGCCGGTTCCGCGGTTGATCGCCTTCAACGACACGGACTTGAGCGCGCCTTCCGTGAAGTTCAGCGCCACGTCTTCCATCTCGAACAGGCGCCGGTACTGGCGCACCAGCGCGTTTTTCGGCCGCGTCAGGATGTCGATAAGCGCGGCCTCGTCAAGCTCGTGCAGCGTGACGACGACCGGCAGGCGGCCGATGAATTCGGGGATGAGGCCGTACTTCAGCAGATCCTCCGGCATCACCTTGCGCAGCAGTTCGCCGTCGGCCGCCTTGTCGTGCGTCGTCACGTTGGCGGTGAAGCCCATCGACTGCCGGCCGAGCCGTTTGCGGATGATGTCCGTCAGGCCGTGGAACGCGCCGCCGCAAATGAACAGGATGTCCGTCGTGTCGATGTGCAGGAAATCCTGCTGCGGATGCTTGCGCCCGCCCTTGGGCGGAACGTGCGCGACGGTGCCTTCGATGATCTTGAGCAGCGCCTGCTGCACGCCCTCGCCGGACACGTCGCGCGTGATCGACGGCGAGTCCGACTTGCGGCTGATCTTGTCGATCTCGTCGATGTAAATGATGCCTCGAACGGCGCGCTCGATGTCGAAATCGGCGTTCTGCAAAAGCGACAGGATGATGTTCTCGACGTCCTCGCCGACGTAGCCGGCTTCGGTGAGCGTCGTCGCGTCCGCGATGGCGAACGGCACGTTCAGAATCTTGGCGAGCGTCTGCGCCAGCAGCGTCTTGCCCGAGCCCGTCGGGCCGATGAGCAGGATGTTGCTCTTGGCGATCTCGACGTCGTCGTAGTCGGCGCGCGCCTGTATGCGTTTGTAGTGGTTGTGCACCGCGACGGCGAGCGTCTTTTTGGCCGTCTCCTGGCCGATGACGTATTCGTCGAGGCGATTGTGGATTTCGCGCGGCTTCGGAATGCCGGAAGCGTCCGAGCGCTGCCGGTCGCGCTGCGTCTCTTCCGCGATGATGTCGTTGCACAGGTCAACGCACTCGTCGCAGATGTACACACCGGGGCCGGCGATGAGTTTTTTGACTTCGCGCTGACTCTTGCCGCAGAAGCTGCAGGTCAGGTTGTGCGAATCGTCCGGACCGCGTTTGACCATCGGTCACCCTCCAGGCTTACTTTTCAACGGACCGTTTCATCCGGTCCCGCGGTTGTCATTCCGGCGTCCCGTGGACACCGACCGCCCCACGGCAAAATGTTGCCAGATCAAACGCGCCCCCGCCCGCCGAACGCCTGGCCCGGCATGGGCGCTTACAAACAAAGTCACTTCGACGGCTTGCCGTCGCTCTCCACCGGCTCGTCGGCGGGCCGGTGCGTCAGGACCTGATCGACGATGCCATAGCCGACGCCCTCCTCCGCGCTCATGAAAAAATCGCGGTCGGAGTCGGCCTTGATCTTCTTGACGCTCTGCCCGGTGTGCTTGGCCATGATACGCGCCAGCTCCTCGGCGAGTTTCAGGATTTCGCGCGCGTGGATGTCGATGTCCGACGCTTGTCCGCGCGCCCCGCCGATCGGCTGATGGATCATGATGCGCGAGTGCGGCAACGCGAATCGCTTGCCCTTGGCGCCCGCGGCCAGAAGGAACGAACCCATTGAGAACGCCTGCCCCATGCAGATTGTCGAAACATCGGGGCGGATGAATTGCATCGTGTCGTAAATCGCAAGGCCGGCCGTCACCGAGCCGCCGGGCGAGTTGACGTAGAAGAAGATGTCCGCGTCCGGATCCTCGCTTTCGAGGAAAAGCATTTGCGCGATGATGAGGTTCGCGACCTGGTCGTCGATCGGTGATCCGACCATGATGACGCGGTCCTTGAGCAGGCGCGAATAAATGTCGTACGCCCGCTCGCCGCGGTTCGTGGTCTCGATGACCATCGGAATGAGCATCCTGCCGCCTTCCTTCATCGACGCCGTTCCCCGGGCCGGGCCGGGCGCTATTCGCCGCGTTAGGCCAAATCGTCGTCCGTTTCGGACGCGTTTTCGTCGTCCTCGGGGTCGATCCAATCCACGTTAGCGTTGTCGAGCAGAAAATCAAGAACCTTCTCGTCGCGAAGACGGCTTTTCAGGTCGTCGAGCAGGCCTTCCTTCTGGTAAAAAGCGGCGATTTCGGCCGCGGAGCGATTCATGCGCGTGGCCGACTCCTCGATGTGCCGCCGCACCTCCTCGTCGGAAACGGCGATATTCTCCTTTTCGGCAATCGCGTCGAAAAGCAGGAGCGCCTTCACCTCGCGGACGGCGTTTTCCTTCTGCTCGGGCATGGCCTCGCCGGCGAGCATGTCGGCCTCGTGGCCGGGCATGCCGGACTGCGCCAGATCCTGACGCATCCGTGCCTTCATGCTTTCCATCTGCCGGCGCACGATGATGTCCGGCGCGGGCACGTCGTTTTTGGCGAGCAGGGCGTCGAGGAGATATTGCCGGTCGCGCCCGCGAAGCCGGCGGCGCTTGTCGGTCTCCAGGTGCTGCTTCTGGATGCGGCGCAGCTCGTCCAGGCTCTCGAATCCGAAATCGCGCGCCAGCTCGTCATCCACATCGGGCACGACGCGCTTTTTCACCGCTTTCAGGTCCACGTCGAAATGGAACGACCGCCCCCGCAGGTGCGGGCGCCCGGCGTCGTCGCCGAAGGCGAGGTCGAACGACTTCGATTCGCCCGGCGTCATCCCGGCGATCGCATCGTTGAAGCCCGGCGGCATGAATCCGCCGTCGGGCGTGAGCTCGATCAGGTGGTTTTCGATCTTCTGAGGCTCGGCGTCGGGCGGCGTTTCGCCGGTGCGCGTGACAAAATCGATCTCCACGAAATCGCCGATCGCGGCGGGGCGCGGCGGGTCGATCGGCTCCATCACCGCCTTGTGCGAGGCCAGGTGTTCGAGCTGCTGCTCCAGCTCGTCGTCCGTCACCGCGACGCGAACGCGCCGGGTGGCGATGCCGTTGTAATCCGCGGGCTCGAACGCGGGCATGGTCTCGAACGTGGCGACAAGCGCGAATCCACCGTCGTCCGACGGGTCCGCGGACTCGATCTCCGGCTCGGCGATGATGCGCAGCTCGCCGTCCTTGTTCGCCTCTTGCAGGCCCTCGCGCAGAAGGTCGTCGCGGAGCTGCTCGTCGATCGCATCGCCATAGCGGCGCTCGATGAGCGAGGCGGGCGTCTTGCCCGGCCGAAACCCGCGCATCTGCACCTGCTTTTTCAGCGTCGTGACGATCGAGGCCCGCGCCTTCCTGACGCGCTCCGGCTCGACGGTGATCGACACCCGCTTCTTGACGGGCGAAATGGCTTCGACTTTGACGTCCATCGTTTACCCTTTCCCTTCCCTTGCCCGTTCCTTTTTCCGATTTTTCGACGGTACACCGAGAGCACAGAGGAGACACCGAGGACACAGAGAGTGACTTGAGTCACGAACCGCGACCGTCAGGGAGCGGGTCGAAACGCGTCCCGGAAACAAAACGCCGCCGTGGCCCCGGCGACGCTTCCCCTTACCGCGCGCGCGATGTTAGGTCAATGCGCACCCCGGGAGCGCCGAGCTCCAGCTCGGCATTTCCCCGGGAGCGCGGGCGTCCCGCCAGCTTCGATCGCGCCACCCGCCCATGCCGCCTCGCCGGGCTCGACTTCCCCGCGCGACGCGCAGCGGATCGGACATCATGGCATCCGGTGCGCGTTACTCCGCCGCCGTAACCTGCATTGAAAGGAATGCGGCACCGCATGTCGGCTCGGAATCCGCGATGCGTTTTTCACCGCAGTCGCCATGCGGCTCGTAAAAGCGACCCGCGTGGTGATTGACGACGTTGACTTCGAATAAGCGATCGTCAGTTAAAGCGCGCCCATTCGGCTCGTCTACGGAAAATTTGTGACAGTCAAAACGCCCGCCAAGCGACTTTGCGTAGACACGCTCCCAATCAACGTTATGCCCCGGCTGCACGGCGTCGGCCGTGTATTCGCAGATACGGGACTCATGAAATTCAAATGTTCGATAGAGCCTGCCGACCCGGATTGACGAAACCGTGGAATAAGACGTCAGCTCGAACAACACCGTCCGAAAGTTTTCGTCGAACAACCACAGCATGTAGACTTCATAACCCGGATTGTCGCCTACCAAATAAAGAGTTTGCCCATTGGAGATGGGAAACGCTTTGTCCTCATTCAACCAGGTAATTTTTACGTCCAATTCCTCAAATAATTCGCAGGTCAGGACCGCCCGCAACCCATTTACCGACGCGACGCATCGCGTCGGATCCGGCCAAAAACTCGTCGCGCGATTCTCGAAATTCTCAATTTCGAAATCGCGTTTGCCGGGTTTGTAATCCCCGCACGGCGGCGGATCGTCGAAAGCTTTTGGTGTGGCGCCTTGTTTCTCTTCATCGTCATCGAAGTCGCAATAGTCCTCGATGTCCATGACGAAGTCCGTCGGGCTGCCGGGCAAATCGTCACCGGTTTCATCGTCATCGCCGCTTGTCACGCATCCGAACTCGACGATGCAGGCCAAAATCGCGGCCGCAAAAATCGAAACGGCGACCAGCGCTTTCATGACGCCTCCGTGATTTGCACGAAGTAGCGACCAAAAGCGCAATTTTCTTTTTGATAATTGGCAGCCTTGTCGCCGCAATTGTCGGATTCGTAAAGTTCGATGTGCGCATCGACGACGTTCACCTCGAGCACGCCGTCGCTTGTAACGGCACGACCGTTCGGTTTGGTCACGGAAAACGGATGGCCGTCGGCCGTTCCTTTTAGCGTCAGCTCGACGTCGCCGGGCACCTCGTCGGAAACGACGACGCACGCCGGCTCCGTACTCCAATCGAACGCGCGTTCAATGCCATCGACGACCAAGGTAAGCGCTCCCAGATACGTATCTTCCATCAACTGAAATGCAACCGTCCCGCCGTTCTCGTCGAAAATCCAGACCAGACCGGTGCCGTAGTTCTCGAAGGTGAAGCCATACGCGCGCAGGCGTTGCCCATCGACGATCGGGTCGGGATTCGCCGTTTCATTCCAGCGAATTTTGAATGTCAGCAAAGGATGTGACGGTATGTCGCATTCGAGCATCGCCGTCACTCCGGCAACAGTCGCAATACAAGACTTGGTTTCGTCAATCCTCGGGCTTTCGAGCGCGTTTGCAACCCGTCCGAACTCCGGAAACTCGAAATCAGGCGTCCCCTTCGCGTATTCGGCGCAGGCTGGCAGGTCGGCATAGGGGTCGTCGTCCGCCGCGTCGTCTTCGAGCAAATCGTCGTCCACATCGTCGTCATCCGTGTCGTCTTCGTCCGCGTCATCGTCGTCGTCGTCCCCGAACGGAACGCACGCGAAGGCAACGAGAAACGCACCGAGGGCGAGCGCCCACGCCAATACCAAACGCTTTGATGGAGAAATACCGATCATCGCCCAACCCTCGCCGATACATCGTCATTCAAATATCAACGCGCCCATGATACCCGATTTCGTGCCGCGGCGCGTGGCAAAATTTGCGGAGCGGCCAACGAAATCACCCGCGCATTCCGCCTCGCCGGGCTCGCCTCCCTATGCGGCTCGGACGTCGCAATCGTCGCCTCACCCCTCCTTCGGCCATCGGTAATGGCCGATGATCTCCCATTCAAAAAGCACGTCCTCTTTTTGCGGGCCGGCACCGATGTTGTGGACGGCGAGCGGGCGGCCGTGTGCGCCGCGCTCGACGAGGATGCCGATGTGCGTCAGGCCGTTCGGCAGCCGCCACGCGACGATGTCCGCCGGCGTGTAATCGGCCGCGTCGGTCGATTTCGGAAGCACGGCGCCGTTACGCGCAAAGAACGTCATCAGGTTCGGCACGCGGCGGTGATCGATGTTCGGATCCGGCGCGGCGGCGCCCCACGTTCGCGGGTATTTCGAAAACGCGCGGCGCATATCCTCGTGCACGAGCTTTTGAAGATCGAATCCCACGGAGCGGAACGCCCGCACGAGAACGTCAGTACACACGCCCTGATCCGCGGGCACGTCGCCGCCGGGATAGGGGATGCGCACGTACGCGCCGTCGTAGCGGACGGTATGCGTCGTGCGCTCGTTGGCCGCGTCGACGATGCGCCGCGCGAGATCGGAAAGCGGCGCGGACGTCGGCACGGGCGGGGATGAAGGATCGGCCGCGACCCGGCACGCGCAGGCGAGGAGGACGGCGACGATGGCGATGCGAAGGCGCACGGGGGGATTATACGCGTGAGACGGGCGTTTGCGCGGATGGACATGGTGGACGGGTGGACCGGATGGACGAAACGCGACGAAGGGGTTTGTGCAGGTTCGCTGCCGACCGCGCGCTCCGCTTCGCTTCGCTTGCGGCCCTGACGTCACGCGCACAGCTACGCACCCCTTGCGCTTCATGGCGCATCCGCCGATACGTGAAGGGAGCATGAGTCGCCCTCGACGTTTTCTGATCCTCTCCGTTTTGCTCGCCGCGGCCACAGGCGTCGCGTTCGTGTCGGGAATGGTGCGTCCGGGGCATGGGGCCGATCCGATCCCCGCGTGGCCGCGCATGACGGCGAGCGCCGGCGGCATGACGCCGATCGCCCCCCATACGGCTCGCGAATGCGAAAAATACGGCTGGCCGCTTCGTCTCGGCGAAAATCCGCTCGACGAGTTGTCAGGCCTGGCCGTCAGCCGGCAAAACCCCGCCGTCATCTGGGCGCATAACGATTCCGGCGACGGACCGTACCTCTACGCGATGAACCGCGGGGGCGAGTTACTCGGCAAGCTCGTGCTGCCCGGCGTGCGGGCGGTGGATTTCGAAGACATGGCGGTCGGCGCCTGCGAGAAATTAGAAAATAGAAAAGAGGAAAGAGAGTCGGAAGACGCGCCGTTCGCCGATGTGAAAACTCCATCCTCCATCCTCGATCCTCGATCCTGCCTTTTCGTCGGCGATTTCGGCGACAACGGTTCGCGGCGCATCGACGCGACGATCTACCGCGTGCCCGAGCCGTTGATCGACGCCGACACGCCGTTTGGCGAGATGATCGCCGAGCGCGTCGATCGCCTGCCTTTTGTGTATCCCGACGGGGCGCGCGACGCGGAGGCGCTCGCCGTGCGTCCCGACGGAACGGTGTGGATTTTCTCGAAGGAGCGGCGCGAGGGCACGCGCGTGTACCGCTTCGACCGCCTCATCCGCGAAGCGATGAACGTGCCGCGCGAGGTGGGCTTGTTGACCTGGGACGAGCCGGATGGCTATTCGAAAGTGACCGCCGCGGACTGGCACCCGGCCGGGCGGCGATTGCTCATCCGAACCTACGACCGCGCGTGGGAGTGGATTCTGCCCGACGGCGCGCCGCCCGAGGCGATCCTCGACACAAAACCGCGCCGCGTGCCGAACGCGCGCGAGCGCCAGGGCGAGGCGATTGCCTACGACGCGCTCACGGGCGGCTACATCCACGGCAACGAGCGCGTGTTCTCCGCGCCGACGCTGACGTTCGTTCCGTGCGAGCGGTGATTCTCAACGCGAAAGCACAACGAAAGCCAAGGAATTCACCACAGAGGCACAGAGGACACAGAGAAAGAAAATTTGCCTCTGAACTTTCGTTGTGCCCGTCGTGCGCTCCGTGGTTCGGCGATTCCCTTCCGGTCTTCCCGCCTTTTCATTTCCCGCTTACAGAAACCGCGCGTGCGATCGGCGACCATATCGGCCTTGGAGGTCGAACATGGCGACGCAAAGCTACGAAGCGCTCATTCCCGGCGGACTCCGGACGCCCGCGGCGCACCGCATCATCTGGTCGTCGATGATCGTGTCGGTGTTGGCGTTCGGCGTGCTGTCCGTGATTTTTTACCAGTACGAAAACGCGAAAGAGAACGTCGGGGGACCGCTGCTGTTCGTCGCGTTTTCGCTGTTGGCGGTCGCGGTCAGCATGGCGTCGCTTCTCATGCGACGGCGCGGCTACCGCCACGACGCGGCGGCGACGCTGCCGATCGTCTCCTGGGCGCTTGCCGAATCCGTCGCCATCTTCGGCTTCGTGCTCGTGTTCCTCGGCGGACCGCTCATCGTCGGCTTCCTTTTCGCCGTCTGGGCGCTGGTGCTGCTTGTCATGACGCGCTGACGCGATCAGGCCGCAAACGAAGCATTCGCGAAGCGAAGGCGAAGTGCGCAGTCGGCGCTTGCACGATCAGGGCCGCAAACGAAGCATTCGCGAAGCGAAGGCGAAGTGCGCGGTCGGTTCCGCACCAGCATGATGGGACAGAGAACGGCGATGCCGGGGCGGTATCAACCGCGCACTCCGCCGCGCCGCTCCAAGCGGCGCGACTTCGTTTGCGGCTCTGACCGTTGGCCGCGCGTCAATTCCTATTTCCTATTTCCTCGTTCCTCGCTACCCTCCGCCGCATGTCGTTCCTCTTCACGCTTCTCACCATCGCCGCCGGCCTCTACGTGGCCGGCAAGATCGCCGAATATCTCTACGCCCCGCGTTCCACCGAAGACGAGACGCACTACGTCACCACGAACGACGGCTGGCGCCTCGCGATCCACCGCTATCGCCCGCGCGGCGAGGACCCGCACGGCGAGCCGGTCATCCTGCATCACGGATTCGCGAGCACGTCCGCGGGCTTTGATCTTGGCGTCGGCGACGGGCCGGACGGCGCGCCGTCGCTCGCGCACGCGCTCGCCGATCGGGGCTACGACGTTTTTCTGCCGAACCTGCGCGGGCGCGCGCCCTCGGACATGCCGCGCCCGGGCACGAATCGCCGCTGGGATTGGTCGGTGGACGACTACATCGAGCGCGACGACCCGGCTATCGTCGATTACGTGCTGCGTTTGACCGGTTATTCAAATTTGCACTGGATCGGCCACAGCATGGGCGGCATCCTGCTTTTGGCGCACGGGTGCGTTTACGGCGGGGAGCGCATCGCGAGCGGCGTCACCGTGGCGAGCGGCTTCGATTACGGCAATGCGAAGTCTTACTTCGGCCCGCTGACGAAGGCGGCGTTTCTCGCGCCCTATGTGCGTCGCGTCGGCTCCGGATTCCTTGCGCGGATATACGCGTTTTTCGCCGGGCGTTTCCGCGGGCCGATCGGCGAGTTCCACTACTGGCCCGAAAACATCTCGCCCGCCGCGGCACGCGCGATCCACACCGGCGTCGAGGTGGATGTGTCCGGTAACGTGTGCGTGCAGTTGGCGACGCTTCTTGCGCCGGGCGGCCTGATCCGGCGGCGCGACGGCGCCTGCTTCGCGGGGATGGCGGACAGGATCGACATGCCGCTTTTGATGCTGGTGGGCGACCGCGACCGCATGTGCCCGGAGGTCGTCGGCGAACGCACGCGCGCGCTCATCCGGCGCAAGGACACGAAGGTCGTCCCGTTCGGCCGCGAGCACGGGCATATCTCGCATTACGGCCACTTTGACCTGCTTTGCGGTCGCAACGCCGATCGCGAGGTGTACCCGCACATCGTCGAGTGGCTCGCCGCGCATCCGGCGACGCGCGCGGACGCAAAGCCCGAGCGGCGCGCGGCGGGTCGACTGCGGAAAAAGAGCGCCTGAGCGCGCACCCGGGGAGCGCAGGCGTCCCGCCAGTTTCGATGAGATTGCCCGGGAGCGCAGGCGTCCCGCCTGCTTCGAGAAAAACAGCGCGCGCATGGACAAAATGGACATCATGGACAAGATGGACATGATGCAACCGGCGCCCGCCAGACGAGCGAAAACATTGCGATCGACGGCGATCGCGCTTGCGTTGACTCTCGTCGTTTTCCACTCCGCCTGCCGCGAGAAGAAGGACTTTTTCACGGCGGACGAGACGTGGTTTCCCGGCGAGGCGACGCCCGCGCCGACGCCGGCCGCCGAGACCGTGCCGCGCGACGTGCCGTCGATCGCGCGCGTGCTTGAGAGCCCGAGCGAATCGCGGCGCGCCGACGC
>JAIOHV010000210.1 GCA_019912885.1 bacterium | reverse complement strand
CATCCGCTACTTCGACCAGTTGGGAGTCCCCCGGCTGGCCGCGTGACCTCAACTCGCCGAACCGCCGGATGCGGACCCGCTTGTCCGGTGGTGTGGCAGGGGAACTCCGAGGCTATTCCTCGGAGCCCCTATGCCGATTGTGGCGCGGACGTCGGCGTCGAGCACGCGCCTCGTCGCCGACAGCGTCAATATGGACAATATCTTGGCCATATATCCCAACGATCGTCCAATTTCCGCGCTGACTGACAAGTGTGACGTTTTACAAATGTGCTACGACGCGACGTCATCCTGAGGCGAGCGAAGCGAGCCGAAGGATCTTGCCGGTCCCGGTCGACGCGTGGCCGTCAGCCGGGGCGAGCCGGATCCTTCGCTTCGCTCAGGATGACGAAACGCGCACTCGATGTCGAATCGCGCTCGGGATGACGAAACGCGCTCGAGTTTTCCAGGACGCGCTCTCGATGACGGAGTCGCGCTTGGGATGAGAGCGTCGAAATCGGCACGACGCAGTCGCACGGACTCAATCCTCAATCCTATATTTTTGCCGCAACCTCGGCGCCCTGGCGGATGGCGCGTTTGGCGTCGAGTTCCGCGGCGACGTCCGCGCCGCCGATGAGGTGCACCGCGACGCCCGCGGCGGTGAGCGCATCGTAAAGCTCGCGGCGCGGTTCCTGCCCGGCGCAGACGACGACGGTATCCACATCGAGCACGCGTGTCTCGTCGCCCGCGCGGATGTGCAACCCCGCGTCGTCGATGCGTTCGTAGGTCACGCCGGCGAGATGATGGACGCCGCGCCTTTTAAGCTGCGTTCGGTGGATCCAGCCTGTCGTTTTTCCCAATCCCTCGCCGTGCTTTGAGGTCTTGCGTTGCAGCAGATACACCGTGCGCGGGGATGGCGGCGACGCGCCGCCGGTCAGGCCGCCCGCGCTGGTGACCGTCGGATCGACGCCCCATTCGGCGAGGAAGGCGGTGATGTCCGGGGAGATGGCCGTGTCGCTGTTGCCACCAACCCGCTCCCTCACGGTCGCGGCTCTGTCGTCGGTCGCGGCTCTGTCGTCGGTCGCGGCTCCGTTATCCGTGGCGGCTCCGTTATCGGCGTGCGTGAGATATTCCGCGACGTCGAATCCGATGCCGCCCGCGCCGACGATCGCGACGCGCTCGCCCGCGGGTTTTCCGCCAAGCAGCAGGTCGACATAGCTCATCACCTTCGGATGATCCAGGCCGTCGATCTCGGGCATGCGAGGCGTGACGCCGGTCGCGAGAATGACGGCGTCAAAATCCGCAAGGTCCGCCGCGCTCGCGCGGGTGTTGAGGCGCTGCGTCACGCGGAGCTTGACGAGCGACGTGCGGAAGTAGCGCAGCGTCTCCCGGAATTCCTCCTTGCCCGGAATCCTCACCGCCATCTGGAGTTGCCCGCCGATATCGCCCGACGCCTCGAACAGCGTCACGTCGTGCCCGCGCTCGGCGGCGACCATCGCCGCGGACACGCCCGCCGGCCCGGCGCCGACGACGGCGACGCGCTTGGGTGCGTCGATCTTTTCATAGACGAGCTCCGTCTCGTGGCACGCGCGCGGATTGACGAGGCAGCTTGCGATCTGCAGTTCGAAGATGTGATCCAGGCACGCCTGGTTGCACGCGATGCACGTGTTGATCTCGTCCGCGCGCCCGGCCGCGGTCTTGGCGACGAAGTGCGAATCCGCGAGCATCGGCCGCGCCATCGACACCATGTCCGCCTGCCCACTCGCGAGAATCGTTTCGGCGACCTCGGGCGTGTTGATGCGGTTTGTGGCGACAAGCGGCACGCGCACCTCGCGTTTCATGCGTTCGGTCACCCACGTGAACACCGCGCGCGGCACGCTCATCGCGATCGTGGGGACGCGCGCTTCGTGCCAACCGATGCCGGTGTTGATGATCGTCGCGCCGGCGTTTTCGATCTCCTTGCCAAGGCGCACGATCTCTTCCCACGTGCTTCCGCCGTCCACGAGATCGAGCATCGAGAGGCGATAGATGACGATGAAATCGTCCCCCGCCTTTTCGCGCGCGCGGCGAACGCACGCGACCGGAAACCGCATGCGCTTTTCGTACGTGCCGCCCCAGTCGTCGGTGCGCCGGTTTGTGCGCGCGGCGGTGAACTGGTTAAGCAAATAGCCCTCGCTCCCCATCACCTCCACTCCGTCGTAGCCTGCCTCGCGCGCCAGGCGCGCCGCTTCGCCGAAATCCTCGATCGTTTGCAGCACCTCGTCGTGCGTCAACTCGTGCGGCGGAAAGAAATTGATCGGCGCCTGAATGGGGCTTGGCGCGACGAGCTTGTCGTGAAACGCGTATCGCCCGGTGTGCAGGATCTGCATGGCGATCTTGCCGCCGGCCGCGTGAACGGCGTCGGTGATGACGCGGTGATTCACGACATCCTCGGCGGTCTGCATCGACGCGGCCGTCGGATACGCGCGGCCGGCGTCGTTTGGCGCGATGCCGCCGGTGACGATCAGCCCGACCTGGCCGCGCGCGCGTTCGGCGAAGAACGCGGCCATGCGGGCAAAGCCGTTTTCCGCTTCCTCCAGGCCCGTATGCATGGAACCCATGAGGACGCGGTTTTTAAGCCGGGTGAAACCGAGATCGAGCGGGGCGAGAAGGTGCGGATAGGTGTTTGTCATTTTGGATTTCGGATTGGGGATTTCGGATTTTGAGTCGCAATGGACCGAATGGACATTATGGACCCGATGGACAAAAGGCAACGAGTGCCGAAAATGCGCTATGCCTACACGCAACCGGACGGCGTTTGTTTTTGCGGCGGTCGTTTGTTTCGCAACGGGGTTTTTCGCCGTCGACGCCCACGCGCAGGGCACGGGACTGTATCCCATCGGCGAGCGCGCGTCGGGCATGGGCGGGGCGTATATCGGCCTTGCGAACGACGCATCGGGCGGCTGGTACAATCCGGCCGGTCTCGCGTACGCGGACAGCCTGCGTTTTTCGCTGACAGGCACGGCGTACGGCTACGCGCGCATCACATACGAAAACGCCTTCAAGTTCGGCAAGATCGACGAAGATCTGGAGTCGCGCGAGATCACGTCGCACCCGACGTCTTTCGGCACGGTGTATCGGTTCGACTCGCTGAAGTTCTCCGACCCCGGACCGCAGCGGGACGCGCTCGGGTTTTCGATCGTCGTGCCGGACTACTTTTACTTCCGCGATCTGGCGAGCTTCGACTCCGACCGGCACGTGTTGTCGGTGACAGAGGAATCGAAAACGTATTGGGCCGGGCCGTCATACGCGCGGCGCATCCGTCACGATCTGTCGATCGGCGCGACGCTGTTCGGCCTTTTGGGGCAGGAGCGTTACCGCTCGTACTGGACGGGCAAACTCGACGAAGACTCTTTCGACGTGCTCGAGGACGAGCTTTCGCTTTCGGCCTACAGCGAGGAGAACCGCCTGACGTTCGGCGCGCTCGTGCTTGGCGGCATCCGCTACGTGTTCGCGCCGTGGAGCGTCGGCGCCATCGTGCGTTCGCCGTCGATGCAGCTTTACGGCGAGGGCGATTCGGCGACCGACATCTTCGTGGGTTACCAAGACGAGCACGATCTCGATCAGGAGTTCGTCGAGTTTGAGCCCAAACGCGAGGATCCGCTTCTTGTCGGCGGCGGCATCGCGTACGAAAAATCACGGCGCTTCACGATCTCCGCGGACGTGCTCTACACCGCCGGCGCGTCCTACAAGGACGCGGACAAGGATTCCGTCGCCTCCGATGTCAAACTGAAGGCCGTGACCGACGTGCGCGCGGGCGTGGAGTATTACGTCACCAAATCCGTGCCGCTGCGCGCGGGCTTCTTCACGGATTTCGCCCAGGAAGACACGGACGAGGATAACCAGCAGACGTCCGTCGATCTCTACGGTCTCACCCTGGCAGGCGGCATCCGCCATTCGCAATACACGTTTAACCTCGGCGTCAACTACGTCTTCGGTGACGGCACGACGTTCGTCCCCGCCGTCACGGAGCGCGGCGGCGAGATCGTGGACGAGGTCGAACGCACGAGCGTGACCGCCGAGGCGATCAGCCTGGTGATATCGACGTCGTACCGGTTCGGAACGGGGGACGAGTAGAAACGAGAATAGAGAAAACGAGAAATGAGAGCCGGTCGATATTCGTGATAGGATACTTCGGCGCTCGCGGCGCCGGACGGTTTTTGGAGGGACCGATGACACGCTATGGACATCGTGTTTTTACCGCTGCCATCACGGGGATCGTGACCTTCGCCTTGATGATGTTCGCCGCCTTTTTGTTTTCATGCGGGGATGACGACGACGATTGTGGCGATGGAAAGCCGATTGACAAGGCGTGTACCGACGACCCACAGGAATCGCCCTGCACCATCGATTGCGATGAAAAATATCAGGCGTGTCTTGACCAGTGTTCCGATGAGTTTCCGGAATCGTCCTCCTCGGACGACGACCCTTGCTACAATATCGACGGGGAGAGCGCCTATCTTCCGTCGAGTCCGGAACACGAGCCGTATTGCAGTTGCCTGAACACCTGCGCCGAGACAAGCCACGCCTGTTATGACGATTGCGGTGCTTTCGAGTGTTACGATATGTGCGTGGATGGTTGTTGTTATTCGTGATTCGCTGGCGGCGTGGCCGTCTACGGGGGCCGGCCAGATCCTTCGCTTCGCTCAGGATGACAGAGTGGCGCTCAGGATGATGTCTGCCCGTCCGATGACGTCGGCCCGTCGGACGAAGTTTGCCGGTCGGATGATATTTGTCCGTCGGGTGCGTTCTGCACCGCGCCGTCGCCGGAAACTTCGTCCCTTGCCGAAATCATCGTTTCCGGCTTTGGCAGGCGGCGCGCGTAGCGCAGCGCCGTGAGCGGGGCGCCGATGTGGTGCTCGATCTGGCGGGGCAGGATGTTCGCGAGCGCGTCGGCGTCGGCCTTCACGTAGGGGAGATGGTAGAGCTCGCCTGTCGGCGCGACGAGCATCTTGCGCAAAAGGTGCAGCGCCGACGGGCGAAGCTCGGTCAGCTCATGGCCGGCCGCGCAGCGCAGGCACACGACGCCCGTGCGCAACACGGAGTAGCAACAGCCGGCGTGATCGCCGATGCGCCGGTTACACGCGACGCACCGATCGACCGCCGGTGCAAGGCCCGCCTCGACGAGCACGCGCGCCTCGAACGCGCGCATCACCACGCCGCGCACGCCGCCTTCATCGAGCGCTTCGAGCGCGAGCACGGCGGCGTCAAACATTGCGGGCTCAGCCTGGTCCTCCACCGAAAAGCGCCGCAGCACCTCCACGATGTGCGAGGCCGCCGCGACACCCGCGACGGTGGCGGAAAGGTTCGCGTAGGCACTGAGCAGCTCGCCCGAATCCGCACGCATCAGTTCGCCGCGTCCCTTCGCGAGCTTGAGCCGCACGTGGTGCGCGATGTCGAAGACGTTCGCGAAGCGCTTTTGGCTTTTCGCCGCGCCGGGAACGATCGCGTGGACGATGCCCGCCTCGCGCGTCACGAGCCACACGATGCGATCGGACTCGCGAAACGGAATGACGCGCGCGACGAGCGCCTCGGCATCGCGCGGCGTCACGGCCGCTTTCCGCTTTGCGCCCGCCGGCGCGCGGCCTCATACATCGCGCATGCCGCCGCCGCGGCGACATTCAGCGACGCGACGGACCCGCCGATGGGGATGCGCACGAGCGCGTCCGCCGCGCGTTTCATGATGGGGCGCAGGCCATGTCCTTCGCTGCCGAGAATCAGCGCGCAATCGCCGGACAGATCCGCATCGGCGATGGCGGTCTCGCCGGCCGCGTCGAGCGCCCAGCACCAGAAGCCGTCTTCCTTCAGTTTCTCGCAAACGCGCACGAGGTTCGCCTCGCGCACGATCGGCACCTGCTCCGCCGCGCCGGCGGCGACCTTCAACACCACGGGCGTCACGTCGGCGCTGCGGTCCTTGGGCAGCACGACAAACGCGTTCCCGAACGCGCCCGCGCTGCGCAGGATCGCGCCGACGTTGTGCGGGTCGGTCACACCATCGAGCAATACGGCCGTGCGCGCGCCTATGGGGAAACGCGCGAGCGCATCGGCGAGCGTCGCGTACGCAAACGGCGCAAGCTCCGCGGCGATGCCCTGATGATGCCGGCCGTGCGGGCAAAGGCGGTCCAGCATCGCTCGATCGACCAGCGCGACGCGCACGCCCGCGCTCTCCGCCTGCTTGAGAATCGCGGTGTGGCGATCCTTCGCGCGACCCTCGACGAGCACACGTTTGACGCGCGCGCTTCCGGCTTCGAGCGCGGCGGCGACGGCGTGCGTTCCAAAGGCGTGGTCAGACAAGAGGGTTCCTTTTTTTTGCGGCGTTACAAGACGCGCGCCGTCCATTCTGTCCATCGCGTCCATGATGTCCATTGGGCAAAAAAACCGGTGGACAATTTGGACATTATGGACACGATGGACGTCATGGACCGACCGATCGACGCCGCCACGGCGCGCCACCCCGTCCACATCATCCTCGACAACATCCGCTCGGCCTTCAACGTGGGGTCGATCTTCCGCACCGCGGACGCGGGCCTGGCCGCGCACATCCACCTGTGCGGCTACACCTGCCATCCGCCGAACGCCAAGCTCGCGAAGACGGCGCTCGGAGCGGAGCACGCGGTGCCATGGAGCCGGCATCGCGGCGCCGAGGACGCGATCGAGATGTTGTCGGCCGAAGGAGTGCCCGTCGTCGCGATCGAGACGGTGCATGGCGCGCGGCCGTATCACACCTTCGACTGGCCGCGCCCGGTCGCGATCGTCTTTGGCCATGAGGTGCGTGGCGTGCGTGACGAGGTGCTCGCGCGATGCGACGAGGTGGTCTGCCTGCCGATGCAGGGCGTGAAGAACACGATCAACGTCGCCACCGCGTTCGGCGTCGTGCTCTACGAGATCCTGCGCCGCTGGGGCGCGTTGCCGAACGAGACGTCGATGCGGCATGAGCCGGGGCGAAGTGAGTGAGAAATTTGGAATTGGGAATTGCGAATGGGGAATGCTCGCAGAACGGGAGTTTTCCGGTATTCCCAATTCCCAATTCCGAATTCGCAATTCCTCAGTAGTTCGTCGTCTGGTCCAGCGTGCCCGCGCGCTTGGCGGCGTTTTCGCACACGTTGAAAATGTACAGCGAAAAGGCGGCGAAGCCGACCGTGAGGAACGTCAGAAGGCCGACGATCGACGGCGTCGTCAATCGTTCGAGCAGTGGCGAGAATCCCTGCGCATCGAAGGCGCGGCGCACAAGCTCCATCCAGTACGTCATCGGAAGCGGCAGGCCGACCGCGCGCAGCAGCCCGGGCAGAAGGTCGATGGGATAGATTACGCCGCAGAAGATGAGAAACACGGCGCCCGCGCCCTCGGCCATCATCATGGAGTGGCGCGCGGTCACGAGGCAAAACCCCGCGAACGCGAGGCCGACGCACCCCGCGCCGGCGATGCCGAGCAACGTCGCGTACGCGAGTAGCCCCGGGTGCACGTGCTCCGGTCCGATCGGCAGGCCGAGCACGAGCCAGCCGAACAAAAGGAGGATCGCCAGCGAGACGCACGCGACAAGCAGCACCACCATCGCGCGCCCCAGGATGTAGAGCCAGAACGGCATCGGCGCGATGTAGATGTAGCGGATGATGCGAAAGTGCTCGCGATCCTGGATCACCACCCAGGAGATGCCGCCGGAAACCGCGATGAAGATGGTGAAAAACGCCTGCGCGACGTAGATCGCGACAAAGCGCTCATCGTTCGCCGGATTCGCCGTGACGAGGCGATAGATGAAAAACAGGATGAGGCATTGCGCCATCGGCCGGATCGCGGCGTAGGCGAAATAGAACCACTTGTTCGTCCAGTTCGACTCGTTCTGCCAGCCGAGCCACATCGCGTTTTTGAGGGCGACGTACATCTCGCTCATTGCCACTTCTCCGAGAGCGTGCCGTCGCGCCGCCCCTTGGCTTCCATGCGTGCGAGAAACTGCACCGACGCGAACGAGAAAACGACGAACATGACGCAAAGCGCGGCGAGCTCGATGCGCCAGGTCAGAAACGACATCAGCGGATAGCCGGGCACGCAAAGCTGCCGGAGCGCGTCAAGGCCGATCGAGATCGGCAGCAGGGACGCGACGACGGAGATCACAAAGCCGAGATTCTTGAGCGGGAAATACGTGCCGGTCAGCATGAAGACCGGCTCCATCAGCACGATGTTGATCTTGATGCCCTTGCGGCCGGTCACGAAATACACACTCGCCGCGGCCATGCCCATCGCGAACAGCGCCGCGAGCGTGACGACCGCGATGGCGGTGAACGCGGGCCAGTTCGTCACGTTCATTTCGACCTTGAACAGGACGATGCCGAGAATGATGATGAGGATGCTGCGCAGCCCGCCCATGAACAGGCCGCCAATGGCCATGCCGAGCAACAGCGCGATCGGGTGCGCGGGGGACGAGAGGTAGATGTCGAGGTTGCCCATCTCCTTTTCCCAGTAGAACTGCATCGCCATCGCCCACAACACGACGAGCCACATGGGGATCATCGCCGCGCCGGTGATGATGATGCCCTCCATCATCTTCGGCATGCCGAGCGAGCGGTAAAGCAGGATGTACGCGGTCACCGCGAGCATCGGCAAAAGGATCTCCGTCGCCACCCAGGAGATCTCGCGGTTCGCGCCGACGATGCGCACGTACGCGCGCGCCTTCATCGCGCGGAAGCCGGTGACGAAGGCCGATGTCATGGCGCGTGGTGGTGTGCGGAAAATGGAGCGCGGGCCGGTTCGAATGGGGAATTGCGAATGGCGAATGGCGAATTTTCATCGCAAGGAGCCGTCGACGCTAATGTACGCCTTGCGATGGCATTCCCCATTCCCAAATCCCAATTCCCCAATCCAGTCATTCCGCCGATTCCAGCGGGCGGCCGACGATCTTCAGGAACAGATCCTCCAGATCCGGCTCGCGCTTGCCGAAGGACTCCACCTTGTAGCCCCGGTCCTTCGCCGCCTGAAGGACGATGACGAGCGCCTCGTCCGCGGTCAGGTGAAAGCGCGTTTCGAAGATGCCGTTGGCCTCCGGCCGCGCGAGCAGCTGCGGATCGCGCACCGCGTCGCCCGCGCCGGAAAGGAAAGCCAGGTCCGGTTCGCCGCCTGAAAGCTCCAGCCGATACACCGCGCCTTCGCCCATCTTCCGGCGCAGCGCGGCGGGGGTGTCGCATTCGACGATCTGACCTCGGTCGATGATCGCGATGCGGTCGCACAAAAGCTCCGCTTCGGCCATGTAGTGCGTCGTGAGAAAGACGGTTTTTTCGGGGTGGTCGTGCGTCCAGTTCTTGATCGTGCCGCGCACCTCGCGCGCGATGTGCACGTCGAGCCCCAGCGTCGGCTCGTCCAGAAACAGGATCTTCGGGTCGGTCACGAATCCTCGGATGATGTTCGTCTTTTGCCGCATGCCCGTGGAAAGCTTGTTCACCTTCGTCTTGCGGTCCGCCGTCAATCCGAAGATGTCGAGGTAATGCCGGATGCGCTCGCGCGCGACCGAGCTTGGAATCCCGTAGAACTGCGAGAACATCCAGATGTTCTCCTCGACATTCAGGATGCCGTAGCCGCTTGTTTCTCCGCCGGAGACCATGCTGATCAGGCGGCGCACCGCCTTGGTGTCCTTCACGACGTCCTTGCCGTCAACGTACGCCTCGCCGCTTGTCGGGTAGAGCAGCGTGCAGAGGATCTTGATGAGCGTCGTCTTGCCCGCGCCGTTCGGGCCGAGGAATCCGAAAATTTCGCCCGCGCCGACTTCGATGTTGACGTTCTTCAGCGCGGTGTGGACGGGACCGCCGCGCTTCTTGCTGAACGTGCGGTAGAGATCCCTGGTCAGGATGGCGGGCGGCAAGGTTTCCTCGCGAGGGGCAAACGCGGGCGCATGGGGTGCGTTTGCGTAAAAAGGCAATCCCGGCGAAAACCGGGCGTGCGATTCTCAAGGCGCGGGGCGCGTGGTGTCAAGCGAATTTTCGCTGGCGATTTCGTAACGAGTCTCGCTATATTCCTCGTCATGCCCGACAAGCCCGACTACGACATCCTCCCGTTCGCCTCCGCGGCGGCGTGGGAAAAATGGCTCGCGAAGCACCACGCGAAGGCGGGCGGCGTGTGGATCCGTTTCTACAAAAAACATACGGGAACGCCGACCGTGACGTACGCCGAGGCGCTCGACGTTGCGCTCTGCTATGGCTGGATCGACGGGCAGCTCCGGCGCGAAAACGACGAAACGTACATTCAGAAATTCACGCCGCGGCGCGCGCGGAGCATCTGGTCCAAACGCAATACCGAACACGTCGCGCGCCTCATCGACGAAGGCCGCATGAAACCTTCGGGCCAGGCCCGGATCGACGCCGCCAAGGCCGACGGCCGTTGGGACGCCGCCTACGAATCGCCCGCGAACACGGAAATGCCCGATGATTTTCTGAAGGCGGTGGCGCGCAACAAGATGGCGAAGGCGACGTTCGACAAGCTGACCCGCGCGAACCGGTTCGCGATCGCGTATCGCCTTCAGTCGGCCAGGCGTCCCGAGACGCGCGAACGGCGAAAAAAAGCGATGCTCGACGCGCTCGCGGCGGGCGAAACGATCAACATCTTCTCGGCAGGGAAGGAAGCCGCGAAAGAAAAACCGCAAAGACGCAAAGAAGGCGTGAAGGGCACGAGCGAAAACCGATAAACGGCGTCGCCTCGTGCCGTTTGAAATTTTGGCGATCGTCACCCGCCATCCGCCCGAACGCGCACGATACGAACGCTTATCCGGCGCCGGAGGTTTGCAGCCCCCGCCCCGCGTGTTAGTAAACGGATGTCGAAAAAGGAGCGACAAGACATGATGTTCAAGGGGGTGTTTACCGCGCTGGTGACGCCGGTGCGGCGGGGGGAAATCGATCTGGACGCCGTGGCGCGCCTGGCCGAGCGGCAGATCGAGGCGGGCGTACACGGCCTCGTGGCCTGCGGCTGCACGGGCGAGCAGGCGACGATGACATCGGACGAGGACCGCGACGTCTGGAAGACGGTGGTTCGCGTCGCGAAGAAGCGCGTTCCGGTCGTGGCCGGGTCGGGCAGCAACAACACCGCAACGGCCATCGATCACTCGCGCGAGGCCGAGGCCGACGGTTGCGACGCGGTCATGCTCATCACGCCGTATTACAACAAACCGACGCAGGACGGGCTCTTCCGCCATTACGAGGCAATCGCGAACTCCGTGAAGGTGCCGGTGATGCTCTACAACGTCCCCGGACGCACGGCCTGCCACATCGAGCCGGAAACCGTCGCGCGCCTCGCCAGGGTGCCGAATATCCGTTCGCTGAAGGAGGCGTCCGGCACCGTCGGCGCGAGCGCCTGGGCGGTGAAACTCGTCGATGACGATTTTTCCGTGATGTCCGGCGATGACCCGATGTTCTTGCCGTTGATGCCGATCGGGGTGCGCGGCGTGGTGTCGGTGGCGTCTAACGTCGTCCCCGGGCCGATGGCCGAGATGTACGAAAAATACGTCGCGGGCGACGTCGAGGGCGCGCGGACGGTCTACTACCGCCTGTTGCCGCTTTTCAAGGCGCTGTTCATCGAGACAAATCCGATTCCGGTCAAGGCGGCACTGGCCATGATGGGCCTGTGCGAAAACGAGTTCCGCCTGCCGATGACGCCGATGACCGAAAGCAACGCCGAAAGATTGCGCGGCGTACTGGCCGGGCTGGGTCTCGTGGACTGAGTTTTACCGCGAAGACGCGAAGGACAGGGGAAGAGTCTGGAAGTCTGAAAGTCCGGGAGTCTGGAAGGTCATCGAGAATCGCCGTTCACCGCATCGCCGTTCACCGCGAAGACGCGTGGGAGGCGGAGACATTTGGAACCGCGACCGCCAGGGAGCAGGTACATTACCCGGTACGAACCGCGACCATGAGGGAGCGGGTCTCCCCGGTACGAACCGCGACCATGAGGGAGCGGGTTTGGATGAACCGCGATATCCCGCTAAAGGAGTGTAGCCGATGCGTTATCGATTCATCCTATTTCTGGCTCTCGCGATTGCCGCGTTGCTCGGCATGCCGAAAACTGGTCCGGCGGAGGTCGGCGCCGACACCGAGGCGACCGAGGATGCACCCGTCTGCCTGGACGCCGGCGTGGAGCAGCTATTCGAGGCAACCGTCACCTTCCATAGCCCCGACGGCGAGGGAATGAAGGGCGCGCAGATCTGGATCGGCGACACGTGGGAGTTCGGCGACGTCTTCGCGCCCGCGGCCGGTTCGATCCCCGGCGCGTGGTCCGTCCAGGTGAACCCCGCGGGCAACGTCGTGGAATGGGAGTTCACGCGCGAGAACGACGAGCCCGGCGGCGGCCTCGTTGACGGCGAGTCCGTGACGTTCACATTCGAAGCGACCGCCGGCGACCCGGGCGAGAACGTGGACCTCTACGTTTTCGGCGACGTGGCCGCGCCGGCCGTACCGCACGAGCGCATGATCCCGCTCGGCTGGGATGTTTGCGCCGGCGACGACGACACGGGCGATGATGACACGGGCGATGACGATTCCGCGGACGACGACACCGGCGACGACGATACGGGCGACGACGACACGGGCGACGATGATTCCGCGGACGACGATAGCGCCGACGACGATATGGACGATGATTTCGACGACGATGCGTCAGACGACGACTTCGACGACGACATGGATGACGACACGGACGACGACGATTTCAACGACGATGACACCGGGCCGGATGACGACGACGCGGATGACGACGACGAAAACGGCGATCCGTCAAACATCGATCCCGACGAACGCGGGGATGACGAGGGCGATTCCGGCGGATGCGGGAGTTGTTAGGACGAGGATTGAGGATCAAGGATCGAGGATTGCGTGAAACGCGGGGGCATCGGTGGTTGGCCGGCGCCTACGCCGCCATCCCGTTGCTCGATCTCAGGCGTACGCCCTGCGCCCGATTCCCGGATGCAGGCGGATGATCGGGCCTTCGAGGTACCAGGCGCCGTAGTTTTCGCCCGGCGGTATCGCCTGCGGGCCGGGCTGCACCTGCCAGTTCTCGACCGCGTCGGCGCCGCCCATCGGAAACGGATCCGTCCAGTAGCCCGTCTGGCTCATCGCGTCCTCGGCGTGAAGGCGTTTCACGTCAATCGCGTTGTTCAACACCGTCAGCCCCGTATGCCCGCCCGTCCAGCCGATGAAGACCATCGCGCGCGTCACCGCAAGGCGCATGAGCGGCCCCAGGCGCCCCACGGCGGCGCCCGCGTCCGCGGGCATGAGCCGGCCCCCGTCCACGTAAGAAAAGCGCGTCTGCCGCGACAGGCCGTGGCGGTACACGAAATCCAGATGCGCGGTCAGCATCAGCGCGTCGTCCACGCCGTCGCCGACGAGGTAGATGTCCGACTCGTCCGACAGGCCGTCGTAGATCGCCCGCATATCGTCGCCGAGCCTTTCCACACGCTCGCCGCGCTCGATCGCGGGCTGCATGCGCAGCGTCGCGGCGGTGGAGCCGTAGCCCACGATCGCCGCGAGCACGAGGGCGAGAAGGCGCGGGCTTTTGATCGCGCGGAACAGGTCGCCCGCGATGAGCGCGGCGACAAGGACCGGGCACAGGAACGCGGCGGACGCCGTCCCGCCGACGAACGCGGGATCGCCCATGCGATCCAGGCCGACAAGCACGGCGGCGAAAAACAGCGCGACAGGCACGAGGCGCCGCGCGTCCTCGAGCCCGCGATAGACCGCGGCCAATAGCACGGCCGTTCCGAACAGGATGGCCGAGATCGACCCCCACTTGCCGGCAAGTCCGGGCGCGACCAGGCCCTTGAGGCCGATGAGAATCTTGAACGCGGGGTTCGTGCCGTCGGCCAGCGCGCCGAACGGATGATCGAACGGCATGTCTGTCACCGCCGCGGCGGCGATAAAGGCGACGGCGGACGCCCCGACGAGGAACACGGCGGCGACGCGGCGCGCCGCCGGCATGGACGCCTCGCGCGGGCGGCCCATCGCCTCCACCCCCGCGACGAGAAACGGCGCGAAAAATCCGATCGGGTCCGTGGACACCGCCAAAAAGACGCACATGGTCGCCGCGAAAAGCTGGCCGTTGCCGCCGCGCCGCGCGAAGCGCGCGTAACAAAGGCCCGCCTGCGCGATCCACATGAGCGACAGCAGTGCCGGGCCGTTCGCGTACGTGGCGGACACGTCGCCGAGCACCGGCGCGACCGCGACGACGATCGCCCCGAACGCCGCGCGGCCGTCGTCGAAAAGCACGCGCAACAACGAAGCGGCGGAAAACACGGCGAGCAGGTGGATGACGCCCGCGAACGCCAGTTGCGCCCCGGGGTCCGGCCCGGCGATCACCTGCGCCAGGACGTGGTACATCCACACGCCCGGAAGGACGGTGCCGCTCGCGGCGATGGCGGGGCCGTTGATCATCATCGCCGTGCGCGAAAGGTACGGCAGCCACTCGGCCATCCCGCGCGCCGCGCCCGCGCGGATGACGTCCGTCTCCGCCTGGAAGTGCCCCGCGGCAAGGCCGCGATACGTGAACAGCATGACCGCCGCGGCCAACAGATACGCAAGCGCGAGCGAAACGCGGTCCGACGCCCGGGCCGACAGGCGCGCGCGATCGGGCGTCACGATCCGGTTTTCCCCGTCAGCGCGGCAGCAAGATCGGCGAGCGCGTCGCGCAACTCGGGACGGCGGGCGACCGCGGGATCGTCGAGCGCCGCGTCAAGGTGCGGGGCGCTTTCCGGATTCGGCACGCGCATCTTGCCTTTCGCGCGCAAGGCCGGCATTTCGCCGACCACGAAACGCACGCGGATGACATTGTCGCGCCCGACGACCTCTCCGGCGCGCTCGACGATTTCGTCCTCCAGGTATTTCAGCCGGTCGGCCACGGACGCGTCGTCGGTGCGCACGGCGAGCACGCGATCGCGCAACGATACCGGAACGCACGCGAGCGCGTTTGGCCGGCCGACGACATCCGGCCAGCGCGCCAGGATGTAAGCGAGGCGCGTGACGCGGCCCATGCGCTTGCCGCGAAACGCGGCGCCGACGACGGCTTTCATGTCGAGGGGAGCGTACATGGGCCGCGGGCTATCGGCGACCGGCGAGCGGTTTGCCCGCGCAATTTGTCACCCTGAGCGAAGCGAAGGGTCTGCGTTCGTTCCGGCGCGGTGCGAGATCCTTCGCTTCGCTCAGGATGACAAGCCTCAGGATGACAAGCCTAAAAACGGCCGTTGAAATTGACTTGTCGGGTCGCGTTTTGTCCATTGAGTCCATCGGGTCCATCGGGTCCATCGAGTCCATCGAGTCCATCGAGTCCACCGGGTCCACCGGGTCCATCATGTCCATGGCGTCCATTTTGTCCATTTCGGGCGCGGGCCCGAAGCGGTTGCGATCAGATCGGCCGCACCACGAGGCCCGACAGCAATTTCGGATCGAACCACGTCGACTTGGGCGGCATGATCGCGCCCGCGTCGGCGACGGCCAGCAGATCGTCCATCGACGTGGGCGGCACGGCGAGCGCGACCGCGCCGGGTTGTTTCGCGCAACGCGCCGCGAGCGCGTCGATCCCGCGCGATCCGCCGACGAACTCGATGCGCTTGTCGGTGCGCGGATCGTCGATGCCGAACACGGGCGAAAGAAGGCGCTCCTGCAAGACGCGCACGTCCAGATGCGCGGTCGGATCCGTATCGGAGCGCCGCGCGGCGCCTTCCGGCGCCGAAAGCCGCCACCAGCGGCCGTAAAGATACATGCCGAACGCGCCGGGGCGATCCGGTTGCGGCGTGTCCGTTTCCTCGACGGAAAAACGTTCGCGCACCGCGCGCATCACGTCATCCGCGCCGCGCCGGGCGTCGAGCACCAGGCGGTGATACGGCAGGATGCGCAACTCGTCGTGGGGGAACGCCGCGACCATCACGCCTTCGTACGCGGGCGTCGCGCCGGGCTTCGACGCAGCCACCTTCGATCCGCCCCGCTCCTCAAACAGGCGATGCGACGCGGCGATGCGGTGATGCCCGTCGGCGACGTAAAACGCGGGCTGCGCCGCGAACGCGGCGGCGAGCTTTCCGACCGTGTCCGCGTCCGGTACCCGCCAGATCTCGTGCGTCACCTGATCCGGGGCCGTGACGGTCACAAGCGGTTTGCCGCCCGCGACCTTTCGTCCGATGGCGCGGATCGTCTCCTCGGCGCGGAAGGTCAGGTACACCAGGCCGGTATTGGCGCCCGTCGCGTCGATATGCCGCATGCGGTCGTTTTCCTTGTCCGGCCGCGTCAGCTCGTGTTTTTTGATCGCGCCGGCCGCGTATTCGGACAGGCTCGCCTCGCCGATAACGCCCGTCTGCGCGTGGCCGCCGGCGCTGATGCGATAGACGTACATGGCGGGCGCGCGTTCGCGCACGAGCAGGCCGCGATCGATCAGCTCGAGCAGGTTGCGTCGCGCCCGGTGGTAGATGCGTTCGTCGTACGGATCGGCGCCAAACTCGAAATCGACCTCCGCGCGAATGACGCGCATGAAGCTGTCGGGCGCGGCGAGGCGGCGGGCCTCCTCGTCGGAGACGACGTCATACGGCGGGCACGCGACGCGCGAGGCGGCGTCAGGACGTGCGTACCAGGCCGGAAAGGGACGAAGAATGGGCATAGGACGTGCTCATGCGGGAAAGGGAAACGGCCCCGCGCGAACCCCCTGGTCCGGGGCTTCGCGGGAGCAAGGTCCGATTTTCCTCATTTTCCGCGAGATGTCACGCGCGCGGGAAAATCCGCGAGGCGCGGGCCGACTAACGCCGGCGGCCGGCCGCGGAATCGCATCGAAACCGGATGGGCGCGATCAGCCGCCGCAGCTTCCGCCGCCGCCGCCATCGTCGTCATCGTCGTCGCTGTCCTCGTCGTCGTCATCCGGATTGTTGCCTTGATCGCCCCAGTCGAAGAAGTCGTCCGTGTCG
>JAIOHV010000209.1 GCA_019912885.1 bacterium | reverse complement strand
TGGTCGCGCCGGTCGTGGTGGTCGCGCCCGTCGAGGTCGTCGTTGTCGCGCCGGTGTCCGTCGTCGTCGTGGTCGTCGTCGAAACGCCCGTGAGGTTTTCTTGCAGGTAGAACCACGGGAAGAAACCGCCGATCGACCCGTTCACCACATACGCGGTGCTGCCGACGGATGTTCCCGACGTTCGATAAACCGGGTACGCCATGTTGCCGAGCACCGTCCAGGCGGCCGTGACGGTTGACAGGTCGCGGATGTACGAGTTCAGCGCGAGCGCGGACGTCGAATCGACGCCTGCCGCGTAAATGATGCTGTTCCCGACCTGGGCACACGCACCGCCCCAACGGGTGGCCGGCAAGGGTTGCGGGTCCGCCGTCCACGAATTCGTGGTGGGGTTATAAATATAACCCTCCGCGCGCCCGATCGATCCGTCATTGCCGCCGGCGACGACGATAAAACCGTTGTAAACCCAGGCGCAGTGGAACGAGCGGGCGGCGGGCATGTTGGTGCGGGTCTCCCACGTAGACCCGCCGTTCGCGTTGAAGCGCAGGAGCTGGTTGGACGGCACGAGGCTGCCCGAGGGGATTCCGCCGCCGCCGACGAGATAGACGTAGTCGCCGATCGTGACGAGTTGCGCGCCCCAGGTCTGGTTGCCGGGCACCGCGGGGAGGCTGTCGTTCCAGGTATTCCCGACAAGATCGTAATACTGGAAGACGCCCGCGCCCGCGGCAGGGGCGAGATTGCCATCCACCTGGCCCGCGACGATATACGCGCGGCTGCCCCAGACCGTCGCCGCGACCGTGAAGTCGAGGGAATGCGGCGCACTGGCTTTTGTCGTCCAGATGCCGGTGCCGGGGTTGTACTCCTCGGCGAGGCCGCCGGCGTAGTAGTAGCTGTAACCGGCGAAATTGTAGATTTTTCCGCCGTACGTCACGGCGGCGTTGTCCATCGTGTCGTACGTGCTGTTGTCGCCCGTATCCGCCCAGGCGGCATCGATATCAAGCGCCAGTCCGGGCTCCAATTCGACCCGCGACCAGTCGATCGCCTTCGCGGCTTGCGCGGCCGTACCCGTAAACGCCGAAATCGGCCTTTGCGGCGTCGCCGCGAACACCAGCGCACCGGCGCCGACGATCGCAAATGTCAGAAAAATCCAACGGAATTTGCGCACGTTGTCCCTCCTTTAGGCTGCCGTCGTCCGTCGGCCAAATCGCACATTCGCGGCTTGCGCCCGAACGACGGCGGAAGATCACGGAATCTTTGCGTCGATTTCAATCCCGCGCGAATCGATTGTCAAGCGCGAATCGGGAATCGGGCAGGCAACCACCGCGAACGGCGGCACAAAAACACGGACGCGGCGCGGGCCACGTCCGTGTGATGGTCTTTGTTTTCGGAGTTCGTTCGCGTTAGCAGCCGCACCCGTCGTCGTCGTCATCATCGTCGTCGTCATCGTCGTCGTCGTCGTCGTCAAAATCGTCATCGTCATCGTCATCGTCATCGTCGTCATCGTCAAAATCGTCATCATCGCTCGCGTCGTCATCATTCGAATCGTCGTCCGCCGCGTCATCGTCCGCCGCGTCATCGTCCGCCGCGTCATCGTCGGCCGCGTCATCGTCCGCCGCGTCGTCGTCGTCACCAAGCCCGCAATCGCTCAGCGAAAACGTCAAATCCGCGTATGTTGCCATGGGGGCGTCCATCCAATCGGTGCCGGACCCGAATCCGCCGCCAGGATTCACGAACTGGGCCATCTCGCCGTAGGTGTCGGGGGACCCCTGGCCGTACCATTGCCCGTTGGGATCGAAGTTCATTTGCACGTAAAACACCAGCCAGTAAACGCCTTCGGTCAGCGAAAACTTGGCATCCGTAGCGGCCGTGAAATCCAGGCCGCTCAGCGTAACGTCGGCGTCGGGCAGGCTCCAGAAGCCCGTCCAAACGGGTACGTCCGCGGTGTAGGGCCGGCCATCGGGCTTGCCCGCGTCATCCGCGAAGATCGCGAGATAAACGCCCGACGCCGCACCGTCGAGATTGGAGATCAGGCTTGCCGATCCGCCGACGTAAATCTCGTCGATGTTCCAGGTTTCGCCGGAGGGCACCTCGAAATCGTCCGCCGCCGCGCAGTCGTAGGTGTCCGACGAACTCTCGAAATCCTGCGCCGCGGGGCCATCGAGCGTCGGGCCCTTCGCCTGTCCGTAAAGCTCCGTGCACTGCGCAAAGGCGGCGGGCGCCAAGGCCAGGAGCGCACACATCACGAACGCCAAAGTCAAAAAACCTCGGGTCATTGCGTCGTCCTCCAAGGGTTGAAGTATCCCAATCGGCCAAAATCCGCGCAAAGTCAACGGAGAACTTTAGGGGGACGCGACGGCACGGTCGTCCGTCAAGCGAGCCTTTGCACAAAAATGCAGCATTTTCCGGGCATTGCGGCGCCGGGCGATCTACCATCGCGAGGTGTCGAACGAGCGGCGAAATCGAAAATCCAACGGCGCGGGTCGAGCGCCGGCGCCCGGCGGCGCGATCGCGCGCCTCGTCGAGCTGACCGCGCCGGGCACCGGCAAGCTCTCGGTCGAGGTCGATCGAGTGCGGCGGCCGGTCGGCCCCGCGCCGGCATCCGTGCTCGCCCAAAAATGGGCCGACTGGGTCTGCCGCCGATACGCCTTTTCCGTCGCGCTTGCGAGCCTGCCCGCCGCGCGAAAGCCGCCCGCCGCCGTCGGGCGCCTTCTCGCGAACGCCGGCGCCGTCGCGGCCGATCTCTATCTCGCGCTGCGCGCGATGGTCCGTATCGTCCTTGGCGCCGGTTTGATCCACGCGCGCGACTCCGACGATCTTTTGCGCGACGAGCTGCTCAAAATCGCCGCCGCTTTTT
>JAIOHV010000208.1 GCA_019912885.1 bacterium | reverse complement strand
ATCGCGCCCATCGCGCCGCCGTGCGCCGCGATGGGCGCGATCGGGCCTTCGGCGATCGTCGTTGTCACGACGCGCGTTTTCGTATCGGCGGAGTCCGTCATCGCGCACCTCCCTGAACCGGCGGGATCAGCGCGACCTCGTCACCGTCGGCAAGCGGCGTGGACAAAGGCGCGTATTCGCGATTGACCGACACGCGCAGTGTCAGGCGGTCGAGCCGCGTGCCCGCCATGTCGCGCACGCGGGCGAGTGCGTCCGCGGCGGTCGCCGGCGCGGGCAGCTCGACTTCGAACTGCGACCGGCCGAGCGCCTCGCGCACGTGCGAAAAACAAAGAACGTTGATTCGGATCGTGTCGCTCATGCGTCGGCTCGTTTCTTCATGCGCGCGATCGGGCCATCACGCCGTCGCGCGGATCCTGCGGATAATACACCAACCCGCCGTCATCGTTCGGACGCACGATCGGCGCCAGGCGATCCGCGTCGCTCACCGACGGATCGAGCCACGCGTCGAAATCGTTTGGCGAAACGATGACGGGCATGCGGTCGTGCAGCTCCCGCAGCCCGGGCAGCGCATCCGTGGTGATGATGGTGTAGGAGTCGATCGCCTCATCGCCCTTTTCCCAATGCTCCCACAGGCCGGCGAACATCATCATCCCCTCGTCCTCGCGGCGGATGAAATGGGGGATCTTTTTCGCGCCGTCTTTTTTCCACTCGTAGAAGCCGGCGGCCGGCACGAGGCACCGCCGGCGCCGGAACGCCTCGCGGAACGAGGGTTTGGTCGCGACGGATTCGCCGCGCGCGTTGATGAGCGGCGCTTTCAGATCCTTGGGATCCTTGACCCATTTCGGCACAAGCCCCCAGCGCAATTCGTCAACGTGCCGGCCGCCGTCGCGCTCGCGGACGATCGGCGCCGACTGCGTGGGGCTGATGTTGTCGCGGCGCGGCGGGAAGATGTCCGGATTGTCGCGGATGATCTTCAGCACGCGAATCAAAAGTTCCGCGTTCGGCTCGCCCCCGTCGCCTCCGGCGTATCGGCCGCACATGCGCAAAACCCCCCGATCGCGAACGTAGACCGGACCGGCGGGTGCTATCAAGCGGCGACGCGCCCGCGCGTCAGGGGTATCGTTCGACGAGCCGCCCGGAGGGGTCGTGGACCTCGAGAAAATCGCCGTCGGCCAGCCGATCGGGGAATATAGCCAGGCAAATCCCGTGGGGCCGGTTCTTGGACGAAGGGAAAACGAGGCCGCGGATCACGCCGCACATATACGCTGCGCGACCGAGTTCCTGCGTCGGCGGGATCGAACTAACCCCCATGGCATGCAGGGATTGCCAATACCGCCAGTCATTCGTCAACTCGATGTCCGAGGTGTGTAGCGCGTCGCAAATATCGGGCTCGCGAAGATCGAGCAAGTCGGAAACCGTGCCGCGAATCGAAACGAAGACAAGCGGCATGTGTTCGACGGCGATCGGTGCGCCGCCCGGTTGAAATATCGCGGCGCCGACCTCGCACGAAGCTGTGATCGAATCGGCCGCGAGATAGATGGTATCGAACGTTTCTCGCGGGTTGAAACGACCTCCTGTCAATACGGCGCCGCCGGGCCAGAGCGGTCGCGGACGACTGTCCGGAGCGCCGCCTGGAACCGGCTTTTGAAGCAATTCATCCGGGACCGCGCGCGACCATGGACCGTGCGCCGTCTTACGCGGCAGAGTCGGCAGAATTTGTGCGAGCGCCCTCGCGTCGAGCATCAGCTTGGAATCCCGTAATAAGATGCGGCCAGCATGCCATAGACCGCATCGGCGTATCCTTCGCGAATGACTTCAATGGGCGTCCGCATCCCCAAATCGGCGTTCTTGCAGTTGAGCCACGCGCGAATCGTGGCCGGTTCGTGAAAGTATTCGTCGAGGATTTCGAGGCATCGTTTGATAAGAGCGAGCCCCTTTTGAGCCGATTCGCTCGTCGGCGTTTTATGGAGCGTTTGATATTTGACGCCAACTGCGGCCGCGACTTGCGAAAGAGTAATTCCAAGAAAATTCGCCACTTTCACGGCGTCGATCCGACCGGTTGTCTCGTCGTGCAGTTCCGGCAATCGTGACCGAACGGGTTCGTGGTCGAGGGATTGAGAGTCGATCGATCGACGTCGTGCGCGCGGCGTTTGCGATTTTGTCGGAGTTTTCCGGTCGCCGGATTTCCCGTTCGATACCGCCACCTTCCCGATGCCCGGAAAGGTCAGCGTGCCCGATCGTTTGATCTGATCTCCGAGCATGTTCGAAAATTCGTTGACGACGCCGGTCGCCGTCTTTTTCGTCAGGCCGAACTTTTCGGCAAGGTGATCGACGATCTCGGCCTTGGTTTCGAACCTCTTCGCGGCGCCCATATCGCAATCCTCCCAGGACGGTCTACCAAAAATCCACCAAAAATCTACCACAAATCGACCAATGCGCGAAGGGGGGCGGCGCCGCTATTCGGGCGCCGGGCATACCTCGGTTTTGGCCGCGAGCCGGCCCGTTTGTAATTTTCCCCACTCGCTTTACACTGGGAAAACCCTAAAGCTAAGATTTGCGTCGGTGACCTGCAAAGTGGGGTGCTGTTTCGTGGACATCGTGAAGGCCCTCAATGAGATCGAACTTCGGACAAAGGATCTGAAGCACGAGTATGAGCAGTACTTCGCGGGCGAGCGCCGGACCGAGCCGCAAAAGGACCGCAAGAAGATTCAGGAGATCATTCGCCTCGTCACCGCGCAGCACGTCTCCAACACCGGCACGAAATTCCGCTTTCAGAGCCTTCAGGCGACGTTTAACGCCTATCAGCGCCTGTGGGATCGCATCCTGGTGCAGATCGAAAACGGCACCTACGCGCCGCATCGCTTCAAGGCCGACACCCGCGTGGGCAAGCTCGATCACGAAACCGATGAGGTCCTGCAGCACACGGAGGAGTGGAAGCGCGTGCACGACAACGGCCAGGTGCGCCCCGATCCCGTGCGCGAACTGTTCGACGAATATGTCGACGCACGCCGCCGCACCGGCGACACCGCCAAGCTCTCCTACGACGCCTTCCGCGCCTCGCTCGAAAAACAGATGCCGGTGCTGAAGGAAAAACTCGGTGGGCCCGTGCGATTCAAGGTGTCCATCGAAGATGGCCGCGCAAAGCTCAAGGGCGTGCGGGCGAGCTGACTCGCGTCACTACAAAGAACACAAATGCTCCCGGTGCCAGGTTCCGCGCGCATTCTGGCTATCTTGTTGCTCCGAAATAAGACAACCAGATCGTCAGCTGCAATAAAAAATTCGGATCCCATTCCCGGTCGTCTGGACGCAAGGCATCGAGCGACCGGCGTTTCATCGCACCCGTGGGGCGCTTCAGCAGCGCGTCGTCGAACGTCGCCGGAAACGCCAACTCCGACACCGTGCCTTTCGCGCGGACGTCCGCGCGTTTTCGCTCGTCCGTGAGTTCATGGACGGTGTGCGTGCGCGACAGCAAAATCCCGCCCCGCGATTCGAAATCCTCGAATACGACCAGGTGCTCGGACGAGTGCGTCTCGGGATCGCCCGGAAGGTATTTGCGATACGTGAGCACGTACGTCATGCCGACGAGACGCAAGTCCTTCTGCGTAAGGTATAGGCGATACCAATCATCCGGTGTGCTGTTGCCGCCCTGGTCGAACCAGACTTCGACCGCGTGCGAAGGCTCAAAACCGAGTGACGTGCCGTCGTCGTCCGGCTTCAGCGAGAGGTAGGCGTTCGGCGCCGCCGCGGCAAACGGCATCGCTGTGAAGTGATACGGCTTGGTTGCCCAGAAACGCACCGGGAATTCGCCGGGCTCAAGCGTCGTCCATGCCCGTTTGCCCGTCCAGGCGGTACGGCCTTCGACGGGACCATGCACCTGCTGGTGCATTCGCGAGCTACGGATATCGTGCGTTTGCGTGGATGCGTACGGCGGTTTGTCTTCGCGCACACGATATTCGTACGAAAATTCGATCGCGCCGCCGGCATACCAGTTCGCAAGACCGCCGGCCTTTTCGATCGCCGCGAGCGCGATGCGCCCGCCGTTCGTTTTCAGCAACCGGCCTTTCGCTTCCTGCGCCAGATGTTCGATCTCGGCCGAATATTCCGGCTCGGCCGGCGTCGCGGGTGCGGTCGTCGAGGCTTCGTCCGCTCGGGATTCCGTCGCGACAAACGCGATCACGCACACGATCGCAAAAAGGACCGCGGCGAGGGCTCGGCCGATCCGGGCGGGCGTGATTGAACTTGGCGTCATCATCTTCTACAAAGATCGCGCGACTTGACGGGCCGCGTCAACGAAAAAGAGCGAAAACGCACGCAACGCAAACGTCCGGCGCGACACGCGAACCGGGCGCGGGAACGATATGTTTGAAAGCCTTTCCGAAAAACTGAACGACGTCGTCAAAAACCTCAAGGGTCAGGGCAAGCTTTCGGAGAAGAACATCCAGGACGCCATGAAGGACGTGCGGATGAGCCTTCTCGAAGCGGATGTGAACTTCCGCGTCACGCGCGAATTCCTCGCCAGGGTGCAGGAGCGCGCGATGGGCTCGGAGGTCATGCGAAGCCTTTCGCCGGGCCAGCACTTCGTGAAGATCGTGCACGAGGAGCTGACCGAGCTGATGGGCGGCAAGGGGCAGGACCTCACGCTGTCCGGCCGCCCCGCGCCGGTGATGTTCGTCGGCCTGCAAGGCTCCGGAAAGACGACAAGCGTCGGCAAAACCGCGAACTATCTGCGCAAAAAGGGCCGCCGGCCATTTCTGGTGCCCGCGGACGTCTACCGCCCCGCCGCCATCGAACAGCTCAAAACGCTCGCCAAGCAACTCGATCTGCCCGTCTACGCCTCGCACGTCGGGCAGGACCCCGTCGATATCTGCGTCGCCGCGCGGGAGGAGGCCGAGCGCTTCGGGCACGACGTCCTCCTCATCGACACGGCCGGCCGTCTTTCGATCGACGAAGCGATGATGGAAGAGCTGCGTCGCATCAAGGACAAGCTCAAGCCCTCCGAAATCCTGTTTGTCGCCGACGCGATGACCGGCCAGGAGGCCGTCAACGTCGCCAAGGCGTTCAACGACGAGGTCGAGATCACGGGAGTCGTGCTGACGAAGATGGATTCGGACGCGCGCGGCGGCGCGGCGCTGTCGATCAAGGCCGTTCTCGGAAAGCCCGTCAAACTCGTCGGCGTCGGCGAGAAGATGGACGCCCTCGAGATGTTTCACCCGGACCGCATGGCCGGGCGCATCCTCGACATGGGCGACATCATGACGCTCGTCGAACGCGCCGAGGCCGCGATGTCCGAGCGCGAGGCTCAGGAGCTCGAACGCAAGCTGCGCAAGAACGAGTTCACGCTCGACGATTTCCGCAAGCAGCTCGCGCAGGTCCGCGGCATGGGGGGGCTCGATTCGCTGATGTCGATGATCCCCGGTATGGGCAAGTTGAAAGCGATGAGCGGCCTGACGCCGGACGAGGGCGAGTTGACGAAGATCGACGCGATGATCGGCTCCATGACGCCGGATGAGCGCCGCGACCATACGATCATCAACGGCAGCCGGCGCCAGCGCATCGCGCGCGGTTCGGGCACGACCATCCAGGACGTAAACAATTTGTTGAAAAAGTACGCCCAGGCCAAAACGATGATTACGAAGATGGCGCAGATGGGGGGCTTGGGCGGCGGCATGCCCGGAATGCCCGGCATGGGTGGCTCGATGCCGCCGGGCCTGGGAGGCGCCAAGGCGATGAAAGCCGCGCGCAAGGCGATGGGGAAGCCGGGCAAGAAGAAAAAACGACGTTGAGAATTGGGAGTTGGGAATTGGGAATTGGGAATTGGGAATGAAATCGCAGAATCGCGATCCGGCGGAACACAAACGATACGAACCGCGACCGTCAGGGAGCGGGTCAACGCCGCCTTCGCGTTCTTTGGATATGACGCGCCCTTCGCGTTCTTTGCGTCTTCGCGGTGAAGATTTCGGATTGCCGCTTGTTGAATCCCGCGATTTCGTGTAGAAAACGCCCCGCAACGCCGCTGGGTGGCGACGCCGCCCGCTTTATGGATGGGGAACCGATGCCGCTGGTTATGCGTCTGACGCGCATGGGCGCGAAGAAAAAGCCGTTTTATCGCATCGTCGTCGCCGATTCGCGCTCGCCGCGCGACGGCCGCGTCGTCGATTTCGTGGGAACCTACGACCCGAGCAAGGAAACCGCGGGAGACAAGGTTTCGCTTGACCGCGATTCCGTCGATGCGTGGCTCGGCAAGGGTGCTCAGCCTTCCGTCACCGTCCGCAGCCTCCTGAAGGCGCAAGGTATCAACGTCGGTGCCTGACGGGAATCGCCGCGAATCCGGCGAACGGGACGCGGATCTCAAGGACATGATCGAGTTCGTCGCGCGCGCGCTCGTCGAGAATCCCGGTGACGTGCACGTGGACGAGATCGTCCAGGGCGGTCAGACGACGTACGAGCTGACCGTCGCCGACGACGACCTGGGCAAGGTCATCGGACGCGGCGGGCGCATGGCGCGCAGCCTGCGCACGCTTTTGGCCGCGGCCTCGCTGCGCACCCGCAAAAAGTCGCACCTCGAAATCCTCGAGTAGCGCCGCTCACACGGATCGCCGTTTATTTGTCGATGTACCGCCGGAAAAAGGCGGCAACGTCGTCGTTCGACGCGGTGTGCGTCGCGACAGCGAGCGTGATATCGACAAGCTCGTCTTCCGGGATTCGGAACACCAGGTCATTCGTTTTCAAAAACATCACGGCGGACGCCGCGCCGACACGCTTGTTTCCGTCGATGAACGGATGATTGGAAACAAGATGAAAGAGTTACGCCACCGCGACTTGCGCGTTATCCGTTTGAAAAAGCACACCGCCGAATCCGGATTGCGGCGCGGCGACGGCGGACTCCAATAAACCCAGGGTCTCGAACCCCCATGGAGCCGCCGTACTCACGAATGCAGCTTTCGTGAATTTCGATGACCTCGATGATGGACAGGAATGCCGGGTCGAAATGCGCGGACATGAGGAATTATTCAGCGAGTCGTTTCAACGCTTTCGCGTACTCGCGATGCGTTTCTTCAAGCGCCTTCGTAAACCTCTCGCGGCGCTCTTCGTCCTGCGTCATCACGATTCGAATGGCGTCTCCGCCGACGACCATATCCACGAGCGGTTTGTCGAGATCGACGCCGATTGAACGCAAATCCTCGGCGCCAAGCTCGATAACGTACTTTTCCCCGCGCTTTTCGACAGCAATTCTTCGCGTGCGCTTCGTGTCTTTTTCGTTCCGCGCCATGTAACGATGGTCCGCCTTTCGATTCGGTGCGTCAAGCCGCGCGGCGCAATCAACCGCTCGCGCTTCGAACCTTCTCGGCGAGCGCCTCGTGCTCGCCGTGGCCGATGACCGAAAGCGGCGGGAGCGTTGTTCGCGGCGGGAAGCGCCGATTCCATTCCACGAGGCGCTTGTCCGAATCCCAAATGGCCTCTCGTTTCCAGCGGCGGCCGCGCATCGCGTCGTAGATCGCGGCCGCGGCTTCCTCTTGCCGATCCGCGCGATGGCAGACCAGCAGCAAATCGCAACCCGCGAGAAGCGCGAGCACCGCGCCCTCGCCGACGCCGAAATTGTCCGCGATCGCCGCCATCTCCAGGTCGTCGGAGATCAGCGGCCCGTCAAACGGCAACGCGCGCACGAGATCGAGCACGCGGCTTGTCAGCGTCGCCGGCCATTCGCGGTCGATGCCGCGATAGATCACGTGCGCGGTCATCATCGCCGCGACGCCGGCGCGCGCGGCCTCGGCGAACGGCACCAGTTCGACGCCCGCGAGGCGCCGCGCGTCGGCGTCCGTTTGCGGCAGCGCGACGTGCGAGTCCGCCTCCGTGTCGCCGTGGCCGGGCGCGTGCTTGGCGCACGCCATCACGCCTTCGTCCTTCATCGCGTCGATAAACGCCCGCACGCACCCGGCGACTTCGTTCGCGTCGGACGAGAACGCGCGCCGCCCGATGACGGGATTTTGCGCCCACGTCAGCACGTCGCACACCGGCGCGAAATCGAGATCGATATCGACCGCGGCCAGCTCGCGGGCAAGAAAACGCGCGAAGCGCGCGATATCCCCGGCGTTTCCCGCTTCGGCGAACGCGCGCGCGTCGGGCCACTCGGTGAACGGCGCGCGCAGGCGCTGCACCTTGCCACCCTCCTGATCGACCGCGACGACGAGGCGATCGTGCCGGCACAGCTCTCGATACCGGCGCACGAGGTCGCGAAGCTGTTCGGGCGACTCGAAGTTGCGCGAAAACAGGACGATGCCGCCGGCTCCCAGCTCGGTCAGCGCGAAACGCGCCTCCGGCGTCACATCGACGCCCGGCACGCCGACGATGAGGCGCTTGCCCGCGTCGTGGATTTTCAGCATGACGAAGATTGGAAGGCGGGAAGTCCAAAAGTCTGGAAGTCTGGAAGTTTGGAAGTCCGAAAGTTCGTCGCAAGGCGCGTTGCGGCGGCTCGGTCGTTCGGGTTCATCAAGTCCATGATGTCCATGACGTCCACATTGTCCATCGTACCCGTGCCCGCGCCTTTCCGGCCCCAATAAAAAAACCGGGGACGCGCGGCGCGCAACCCCGGATGCCCCGTGTTGTACCGCGCCGCGGCGCGGGCCGCGGCGGATGCGTCTAGTCGATATCGCTCTGGATGCGGTCGCCGACCGCCATCTCGCGAAGCGAGTTCGTGACGAGCGCCGTCGCGTTGTCCGGCTCCACGTGCACCACGATGAGGTTGCCGATGAAATAGCCGGGCAGACGGCTTTCGTCCTTGCTCTCCCGCCAGATGGAAAAGCTGTTGCCGACCTCGACACCGTCTTTCATTCCCACGTCGATGAACACCGTTTCGAATTGGCCGAAGTTGATGCGCTCGGGATGGAACGCGACGATGTTGCCTTCGAGGTCAAGGCTCGTCTTGTTGAGCGTGACGGTGTAGCTGTCGCGCGGCATCATGACGACCTTGTCGGCCACGGCGATCTCCGCGGTGGAGCGGACGATGCGGCCGGTGTACACGACGCGCCCGTTCTTGAGCGTGGTCGAGTTGGTCGTTTCGATCTCGCCGAGCGTCTCGATCATGTTGCCGAGCGAGCCTTCTTTCGGGCTGCGCACCGACTCGCGCTCGCGATAGACGGTGAAAATGTCGCCGAGCTGGACGTTCGTTTCCTCGGGCATCGTGAAGTAGATGTCGTGGTATTCGCCAAGCAGGAGGCTATCGTCGATCTCGTCCACGATCTCGCCGGACTGCTCGATCTCGGCCTTCGTGATGAAATCGACCATGTTCTGCTGCGTCGTGTAGTAGAACGTCGGATCCCACCAGTCCGCCGGCGCGAGGAACGACGGCTCGCCGCCCTTCCACGCGTACGACAGGCCCTCGACCAGCCGGACCTTCAGCTTGTTGTCCGGGTAGATCCAGTGGGGATCCGCGATATACGGGTTCAGCTCCCAGATCGTCGGCCACAGCCACGGATCGCCGTAGAAACGCGTGGAAAGATCCCACAGCGTGTCGCCGGACGTGATGGTGTATTCCATGATGTCCGTTTCGATGGCGATCTGGTTGGGCGGCGTCTCCGCGGGCGCCTGGTCGGTCTCGGCCACCGCCGCCGAAACGGCGACGAAAAGGCCAAGGGCGATTGCAAGGACGAGTCTTGCGGTCATCGGGCGTCCTCCTCGGGGGACTCGAGTTGGGCAAGCTTCTCAGAGGCCCGGCGCGCCTCATCCGTGCCCGGATGAAGACTGACGACGGACTTGAACAATTCCCGGGCCTTTACCTTTTGCCCGAGAGCAACGGCGCACTCGGCAAGACGATAGCGGGCCTGGGGCGCGTACGATCCCGCGCCCGATGAGAGCACGAGTCCGTAATGCCTCGAGGCCTGGGCATGGTCGCCAAGCCGTTCATAACTTTCGGCAAGCAGCATCCGCGCGGCCGCCGCGTCGTTCGTTGAACGCGGCGCCGCCAGATAGCGGCCAAGTTCGTACGCCGCGAGGCCGTATTGTCCCGCGCGATGGTGCCCGCGTGCCACCGACAGGCCGTCTTCCGACGACGGGCGATCCGCGTCGCCGCCCTGCGCGGGCGGAATGACCACGGGCGCGCCGGCCAGGGACGGCGGCGAGGACGAAACCGCGGCGCCGGGCACATAGCCTTCGCCCGCGGCCGATCCGAAGTCTTGCGTCGGCCCGCCCGAAGGCAGCGGCGCCGACTCCGTCGCGGGCGCGACGGGCGTGGTCTCGCCGATGTAGATCGTCGGCGTATCCATCTCCGAGCGCATCTTGCGGATCGAGTCGCGGTTCGCCTTGGCCGTGTCTTGAAGCAACGCGACGGAGTTGTTCAACTCCTCCATCCGCAGATTCATGTTGGCGAGCGTGCGTTGCATTTGTTCCATCTGCGCGCGCAACTCCGCCGACGAGTCGACGGCGGGCGCGGACGTTTTGCCCGCGACGCACCCCGACACGGCCAGAGCGACGATGACGATCAGCCCCAAAGGGGCCACGGTACGTGCGTTCATCTCCAACCTGACATGGATCGAGCTTGGCCGAAGGTAGCCCAGCGCCTCGCCGAATGTCAAGAATCCCCTTTATTGACGCCGACTTCGGACGGTTTTCCGCAAGCGACGGATGAAGAACATTCACCACAGAGGACACGGAGGACACGAAGGGAAGCTAAGGCAGAACCGGCGGCATGCACGACAACGGCCAAACGCGCCAAGAGTGCGGGCAACTTTCACTAGCGATTCCTCACCCGATTTCCTCTGCGTTCTCTGTGTTCTCTGTGGTTCAAGTCCACCCGGGTACGTCGACCACCGTCGCCCGCGCGTCATCCGCGCACTCCGCCAGCAACGGGGCGACCTTTTTGCCGGTCCCGGGAACAACGGTGTCCGGCGCGATGTCCGCAAGCGGCGCGAGAACAAAAAGCCGTTCGGCAAGGCGCGGATGCGGGATCGCGAGGCCCGGCTCCTGGATGATGCGGTCGCCATAAAGGAGAATGTCGAGATCGAGCGTGCGGTCGGCCCAGCGCTCCTTGCGGATGCGCCCGGCCGCGGCCTCGATCCCATTCAACAGGCCGAGCAGTTCCCGTGCCGAAAGCGTGGTCGCCGCCGCGACGGCGGCGTTCAGGAACGGCCGCGTCGCCACCCCGCCGGCCGGCGGCGTTTCGTACACTCGCGACACGGCCACGACG
>JAIOHV010000207.1 GCA_019912885.1 bacterium | reverse complement strand
TGATCTCCGCGGAAAAATGCGCGGACGAAATCTGGAAAGGCATCCGCGCGAAAAAGGCGATCGTCGACTTCCCCTTCCCGCTCGCGGCGCTGACGAAGATCGGGCGATTTTTGCCGAGCTTTTTGTTCGATCGGATGGTGGCTTCAAGGTAGCAGCGAGCCATCCCCATCCGCGACCGGGAATCGCAAGCCGCCCTGGCGCGACACCTGGTTAAAACCCGCTACCCGTCAAGCGAGCGGACGAGCCGGACACCAATGTAATAGACTCGAAGTTCGGGCTTGCCTACTGGGCGAAATGCCGAACGCGACAAATTGGAATAACTCGCGAACGCACCGCCGCGCACAACGCGGTCGGTGCCCACGACCGGACCTGACGGGTCCGTAACGTCGCCGGCGTAGGAGTCATACCAATCCCCCGTCCATTCAAACACGTTGCCGATCGTATCGTAGAGACCCCAGTCGTTAGGAAGCTTCTGTCCCACGTCCAACGTCGAGCCGCTGCTGTTCCCGCAGTACCACGCGATCTGGTTGAGATTGGGATCGATCGGCGAACAGTCGATTTGCGTGATTTCCCCGTTATAGATGGCGGTCGTCGTACCCGCGCGCGTGGCGTATTCCCACTCCGCTTCCGTGGGCAAGCGGAACCCGTCGCAATCGTAAACCGATGACTCGCCGTTTAAGCCCCAGTTCGCGAATTTGATGCCCTTTTGCGTCGCGTTCATGCACGCCATGTAATCCGACCCGGTATCCGTATCGTCGACGCACTTGACCTGCGCGAAAATATAGCAAGGCGTCAAACCCCGGGCAACCGAGAATTCGTTCGCATAGGCAAGGGCGTCGTACCAACTGACGAATTCCACCGGACAGTCGTCGCCGCATTCGGCACCCAACCCGTTTGGACCGAAGAAGCTCGGGTTCCAACCCATCTCTGCCGCAAAGTCTGACTGCGTCGTCTCGTAGACGCTCATTTCGAAATCGTTCGTCAGAGTGACCTCGTGTTGGACCTCGTCGGTAGAATGTCCAAGTTCACCCGGAGGGCTCCCCATGGTGAAAGTGCCGTGCGCGATAAACGCGAAACCTTCGGTCGTCGTGTCGTCGTCTCCGGTGTCGTCATCGCTATCGTCATCGGCTGCGTCATCATCGTCGTCCGCGTCGTCGTCGGTAGCGTCATCATCCGCCGCGTCGTCGTCGGTGGCGTCGTCATCATCCGCGTCGTCGTCGGCGGCGTCATCATCAGCCGCGTCGTCGTCCGACACGTCGTCGTCGTCGTCATCATCGTCGTCGCCACATCCGCACGAAACGCAGAAGAACAAGCTCATCGCGACCAGCATGACGAACAATCCGCGAACCACGGAACGAGCCATCATACACAGCCCCTTAGGAAAAATTGTTTGTTGTTTCTCTTCGTCGGCCGGGCGGGCGCCGGCGACCTTCTGGAGGGAGCGTCCACGGCGGATGCGGACCGGTCATGACGGACGAAAGACCCGAACAGGACACGGCAAGCATCGTCAGAGTCCTTGTCTAGAAGAAAACACCGGTTCAGTTTCGCACAAATAGTTACACGGTGGCATTTTTTCGGTCAAGCACGCGACGGGGCTTCCCAACAATATTTCTTCTCGATCACCTGACCTTCAAGGAAGCCTCGAACTCCCGCGTCTCCTTCGCCGCGACGCCGGCAAGGCCGATGAGCGCGATGAGATTCGGCACGGCCATGAGGCCGTTCATGATGTCGGCGAAGTTCCAGACGAGGTCGAGCCTGGCCTGAGAGCCGAGCACGACCGCCACGATCCAGATCAGGCGGTAGGGAAAAATCGCCTTCACGCCGACCAGATATTCGACGCACTTTTCGCCGTAGTAGTTCCAGCCGATGATCGTCGAATACGTGAACAGAAGGACCGCGATGGCGACGAACTTGTTCGCCCATTCGCCGGGCATGCCGGACTGGAATGCGTGCGCCGTCAGCGGAACGCCGGACAGACCCTTGTCACCGGCAAGGTAGGTCCACGCACCGGTCGAGACGATGACAAGGCCGGTCATCGTGCAGATGACGATCGTGTCGATGAACGTGCCGGTCATGGAGACGAGCGCCTGGCGCGCGGGCACGTTCGTCCTGGCGGCGGCAGCCGCGATCGGCGCGGAACCGAGGCCCGACTCATTGGAGAATACGCCGCGCGAGACGCCCTTTTGAATCGCGTCCTTCACGACCGCCCCGAGAAAGCCGCCCATCGCCGCGTGCCCCGTGAAGGCGCTTTCGAAGATCAACACGAGCGCGCCGGGGATTTTCGCCGCGTTCAGGACAAGGATGATCGCCGCGCCGAGCATGTAGAAAAACGCCATGAACGGCACGATCGAACCGCACGCGCGGCCGATCGACTTGATGCCGCCGAGGATGATCGCCGCGGTCAGCCCTCCGAGCACAAGACCTGTCGCCAGCGTCGGTGCGCCAAACGCCGAATGCATCGCCTCCGCCGCGGAATGCGCCTGCACCAGGTTGCCGATGCCGAACGCGGCGATCGCGCCGAAGATCGCGAACAGCGTGCCGAGCCACTTCAGTCCCAGGCCGCGGTCCAGGTAGAACATCGGTCCGCCGGCCATCTCGCCGTTTTCGTCGACGACGCGGTATTTCACCGCCAGGATGCCCTCGGCGTATTTGGTCGCCATGCCGACAAGGGCCGTCACCCACATCCAGAAAAGCGCACCCGGGCCGCCGGCGGCGATCGCCGTCGCGACGCCCGCGATGTTGCCGGTGCCGATCGTCGCGGCAAGCGCGGTCATCAGCGCGGAGAAATGTGAGATGTCGCCGGGCGCATTTTGCTCGCGGTCGATCCCGAACGCGATCTTCAGGCCCAGCCCCAGGTGGCGAAACTGAATGAATCGAAGGCGCACCGTGAGGTAGATGCCGGTGCCGACAAGCAGGACGAGAAGCGGCGTGCCCCAGACGTAGCCGCTGATCGTGCCAAGAAGATCGGTTAGCCCCTGCAAACCCGTGCTCCTTGTCGAAGTTTCGAACCGATGGACAAAATGGACATTATGGACGGGAAGGACAAATAAACGTCGCGTTCGCTGGCGGTTACACGCGCCGTTGCGTTCCGCTCAATCCTCAATCCTCGATCCTCAATCCTCATTTTTTCTTCTCCTCCTCCGGCTCCTTCACCACCAGCGTCGATGAGTCGTGCAGCGACAGCACCGTCGCCTTCACGGACGTCTTGCCGCCTTTTTTCGCGGTGACGACGCCTTCGTCGTCGATCGTCGCGATGGCCGGATCGCCGGTCGACCACTTCACGCGCTCGCCGGTCACGAGATTGCCCCGATCGTCGAGCGCCTTGATGTCGAAATCGCGCGTCTGCCCGATGTCGATCATCGCGACGCCGGGGGTTACCTCGAGCGTCTTGATGATGCGCACGCGCACCGCGACCGCGCCGGCCGCGTTGCCGCTCGCGGCGGTGACGACCGCGTCGCCCGAACCGATCGCCTTGACGACGCCGTTTTCGTTGACGGCGGCGACGCTCGCGTCGCTCGATGTCCACAGGATCGGATGCGCGCGCGCGACCTCGTTTCCCTCGCTGTCGAGCACGCGCGCGTGGATCTGGTGCGTCGCGCCGTGGGACTTCAACGTCACCGCCTCCGGACGCACCTCGAGCTGCGTCGCCCGCGGACCGCAGGCGCAGGCGACAAGAACGATGGCGACAAGGATTCCCGCGAACCGGCGTCTCAACGCATGCCTCCCGTGACGAATGCTGTCGGAAAATCGCGGCAATATATCGTGAGAAAAGAGGAAAGAGCAAAGACGAGGATCAAGGATCGAGCGTGGGTCCGCCGCGCGCCGCCTCGGCCATCCGTCCTCGCCCCGAGGATCGCGGCGCGTCCCCCCGCCTCCAAATCGCCCCCAATGGACAATCCGGGCAGGATGGACATGATGGAGCGCGAAACGCGCCCGCCGGCGCGATAACGGAGCCGTCATGGAAAATTCCAACGATCGCGACATCGCGGTTTTCATCGATTTCGAAAACCTGGCGCTCGGTTTCAAGGACAAATCGGGGCGCTTCCAGATCAAGCTCGTGCTCGACCGATTCCTGGAAAAGGGCAAGATCATCGTCAAGAAGGCGTACGCCGACTGGTATCGCTTCGGCGATTACAAGAAGGAGTTGCACGAGCACGCGATCGAGCTGATCGAGGTGCCGCGTCGCGGTATGACGGGCAAGAACTCCGCGGACATCCGCATGGTCGTCGACGCGCTCGACCTCAGCTACTCCAAGGAGCACATCGACACCTTCGCGCTCGTCTCGGGCGATTCGGACCTGTCGCCGCTCGTCTCGAAGCTGCGCGAAAACGGCAAGGGCGTCATCGGCCTTGGCATGAAGGATTCGACCTCGACGCTGCTCGTGTCCAACTGCGACGAATTCATCTTCTACGAGGACCTGGTACGCGAGAAAATGGCGCCGCCCATGATCAAGGCGAGCGTGCCCAAGAAAAAACACGAGGCGTTCGAGCTTCTGCTCGAGGCGATCGAAGCCCTTTTGCGCGAGGACAAGGACATCCTGTGGGGCAGCATGGTCAAACAGACCATGAAGCGAAAAAAACCCGAGTTCAGCGAAGGTTATCACGGCTACCGCTCGTTCACGGAGCTTCTCGAGGACGCGGCGGCAAGCCACCTCATCAACATCACCAAGGACGCCCGCAGCGGCACCTACGTCGTCACCGGATACGGCTCCGAGGCCGAGGGACGCAAGTAGCGATACCGCGCCCGCGCCGCCGTTTCAGGCGTGCCCGGCCGGCGGCAACTCCGCCAGCGACGATCGGCCGCGCAGCGCGCCCGGCGGGCGATGGCCGCGCTTTTCCTGCAAGTCCAGCAATACCGGCAGAACGATCATGGGGACGCCGTTGTGCTGGAGACGCCGCTGAATGAGGAACGCGGTTTCATTGTGCAGAAACCGGTTCCACGTCGTCGTCTCCGGAAAAACGATCTGACCGCCGACGACTAGCGCGCGCGGGTGCTCGCCCGCGATTTCCATGATCAGCTTTTCGGCCTCGGCGACAACCTCGGTCCCGACGACGTAACGGCTCGCGCTGCGCAGCCCGAGCACCGACGCGAAATGCTCATACGCACGCAGATGCTCCTGCGTGCGATTCTCCAGCGCGGGGATTTCGCTTGCACCCTTGAACACATCGGAATCGACGACCGCGATCGAAACGAAAACGACGCCCTGGAACTGGTTCGGGAACATGCGGAGCAGCGTCATTAGTGCGTGCCGGCCAAGACCGCCGTATCCGCCGACCAGCAGGATGGCGACCGGTTCACGCGGATCGGGCGGCCGTTTTGGCGCATGGCGCGTGGGCGTCGCGTAAATCTCTGGGCTTTTCTCCGGCCCGGGCAGCTCCTCGTCGAGTCTGCGGATCGCCCTTCCCACGCGCCCGTAATGGCGTTTGACCATAAGGCAGAGCACCACGAGTGCGAGCGTGATCAGAAGCGTCAGCCAACCGCCTTCGAGAAACTTCTCGATCACCGTGACCGTTAGAATCAACAGGCAAAGCGCCGCCGCAACGACATGCGCGGGAAGGTGCCTGGCCCACGACGGATCGGAATTTCGGCGGCGCAACCAATAGACCGTCATCGCGATGTTGGATAGCGAAAACGTCACGAAGACGTTGATCGCGTACATTACGACGAGCTCGGAAACACGCCCGTTCGTATAGACGAGAGCGGCGAGCGCGGCTCCACCCATCAGAACGATACCGTTCCGCATGGTGAGACGCTCGGACAGCGCGGCGAACCGATGCGGCAACCAGGAATCCACGGCCATATTCGCCATGACGCGCGGTCCGTCGAGGAATCCCGCCTGCGCCGCAATGAATAGCAGCGCCGCCTCGCTGACAAGCGCGACGATGACGAACGGATATCCGATTTCGATGCCGGCAAGCGTCCAACCGCTTGCGACCTTTTCGAGAAGCACCGCGTTCATCGTCTTGTTGCCCGCGGGTTCGACCTTCCACAGGAGATAGCTCAACAGCAATCCCGACGCCATGATCGATAACGAGACCGCCATCATGACCATGGTGCGCTTGGCGGTTTCCACGCGCGGTTCGCGCATAATGCTGACGCCGTTTGAGACCGCCTCGATCCCCGTGTACGTTCCTCCGCCAAGCGAATAGGCATGCATCAGGAGTTTCAGCGTGCCGAACACCCCGAGAACCGAGAGTGTGCCGGAAACATCCGTTCGGACCTCGTGTGCGACCGCCGGAAATTGTGGAAGGTGCCCGCCGATGCTCACGATGAGCAGAATTGCATGCGTCACGATAAATAGAGCGAAGATTGGCGCGATGGTCGTGACGGATTCCTTGACGCCTCGCAGATTGAGGATCGTCAGCACCGCGACGCCCGCGAAGGCGAGCGGCAATTCAAATGCATGCCAGCGCGGCGGCAAGAAACTGAAGATCGCGTCGGCGCCGGCGGCGATCGAAATCGTGATCGTCAGGACGTAATCCACGAGCAACGCGCTACCGGCCGAGACGCCCGCCGGGCCGCCGAGCACCTTGCTGACGACGAGGTATCCGCCGCCGCCGGTCGGAAATTGCTCGATGATGCGGCTATAGCCGTAGCTGATGATGAGGACCGTGGCGACCATCGCCAGCGCGAGGAACACGGCCAGGCCGCGATGCTCGCCGAGCTGACGGAATGTCTCCTCGGGGCCGTAAGCGCTCGACGAGAGGCCGTCCGCGCCAAGACCGACCCACGCCAAAAATGCGACCAGGGACAGCTTGTGAAACGCGCCCGGCTCCCGCACGTCCTTCGGAGCGCCGTATAGGATGCGCCCGAGGCGATCGCGCAGGCTCATGACTTGCGCCCGCTTCGACTCTGCCGGACGGAAATCCGGGCGAGATTCAATGACGCGGGATCCTTCACGGGCGCGTTATTTCGCACGGTGAGGCGCTCAGCGCAAGGTCGGGCGCCAGGCGCGCTTTTCGGCATTTTCGCGCTCCGCAAGGCACAAAACGCCCAAAATCGCGAGCCCGAAAACTGAATCGTCGTTCAGAATGAAAAAATTTCTTGAATTATGGGGTGCGTTTGCACTATATTCCCGCTCGATTTTCGGCTCGTATTTTACGGCTGGCGGGGCAGCGGTAGCAAAACACCGGTTCGCATGGCGCAAGTGCCGGTCATTTTCCCTTCCTGCCGTCATCGTGGAACTCTCTTTGTCCGCGGGGTTTCTGTTTTCTGTTGGAGCCGATTTCGCGTCACAACAACGGGTTTTCGGTGAATTTCCCGATTTCGCGGGATCGAATGACAGGATCGCAAGTTACAGAAACGCACGAGTGACCGCGTGATAATTGGCTTGGGCGCGTAGGGAACGAACCTGATCGCGCAAGGAAAACGATGACGGCGGCCGAAACGAATCGGCGGCAATTAAAGAAAGAACGTATGCAAATGAACCGACTGGACATGGCCGGCGGGCCGAAACGGAAGATGGCAAAGACCGGCCGCCGGCTCGCCGGGTACCGAGAGGCGATGCAGCGCATCCAGGATCTGCAGTCGTTCGGGATGAAGCTCGGGCTGACGAACATCCGACGCCTTCTCGCGCGCCTTGGAAACCCGCAGGAAAAGTTCGGCGTCATCCTCGTCGCCGGAACCAACGGCAAGGGCATCGTCTCGGCGAGCCTCGCCGCGATCCTGCGCGAAAGCGGGCACAAGACGGGCTTGTTCACCTCACCCCACCTCATCCGCTTCACCGAGCGCATGCGCGTCGACGGCCAGGAAATCAGCCAGCGCGACCTCGTCCGCCATTCGGAGCGCATCTGGCGCGAGCTCGACGCCCTCCAGGGCGGCGCGGACACCGCGGGACAGATTCCCATCACCTTTTTCGAGTTCACCACCGCGCTTGGTTGTCTGCATTTCGCGGAAACCGGATGCGAGGTCGCGGTGATGGAAGTGGGCATGGGCGGCCGCCTGGACGCGACCAACTCGCTTGACCCGGTTCTGTCCGTCGTGACCGCCATCGACTACGACCACGAAAAGCACCTCGGCAAGTCGCTCGAGGAGATCGCCCGCGAAAAGGCCGGCATCTTCCGCGAGGGCGTTCCCGCCATCGCGCTCGGCGGCGCGCCCGAAGTCCTGGAATCGCTGCGCCGCGTGGCCGGCCGCGTCGGCGCGCCGCTGACGATCGTCGACGAGTCGCCGAAGATCCACCCGGACCACCGCACCTTCGACCTGTCCTGGTACGGCACGTGGCTGTGGGGACTGCGTTCGCCCTTGCCCGGCAAGCATCAGATCATGAATTCGTCGCTTGCCGCCGTCGCCTGCCTCGAGCTTCGCGACGCGGGATTCCGCATCTCCAACGACGCCGTGCGCCGGGGTCTCGCACGCGTACGCTGGCCGGGGCGCTTCGAGATCGTCGCGCGCGCCCCGTTTGTCGTGCTCGACGGCGCGCACAACCCGTCCGCGGTCCGGGCGCTGGCCGATACCCTCGAAGTCGAAAATGTGCCCAAGCCGCTCATCCCCGTCGTGGCGATCATGTCGGACAAGGACGTCGACGGCATCCTCGACCAGGTTCGGCGCATGTCGGATACCGTCGTGCTGACCTGCCTGACGCACGAGCGCTCGCTCGACGCGACCGATCTCGGTCACCGCGCGCGCGGCAAGTTCGCGCACATTCACGTGATCCCCGATCCCGTTCAGGCGCTCTCGCTGGCGCGCAGCCTCTCCGGGAGCAACGGCACGATCGTCGTCACCGGTTCGCTGTATCTTGTCGGACAGGTCCGCGAGTTGATCCTCGGACCGGACGCCTGATCCGGCGGGGCGCCGACGACGCCCGGTGCCGGATCGAACCGACGATAACCCGCGCCGCCGCGCCCTGGCCGCGGCGGTCGTTTGTTTATTGATCGGCCTTTCTTCGTCGCCCGCCTTCGCGCAAGAAGAATCCGGCGCCGCACCGCCGCCGGAACACGTCTCCGAAGGTGCCCAGGTCGATCGCGGCACGTCCGCCGTGCCCGCCGCGTTCGGCGACATTTTCGAATCGGACGAGCCGGTCGTATTGTCCGCGGATCGCATCGACTACGACAGCGCCTCCGACACCTATCGCGCCTCGGGACACGTCCGCGCCACGCAGGGCGACAACGTCATCGAGGCCGACCGCGTGCTCATCGACATGGTCGAACAGACGGCGTCCGCCGAGGGCAACGTCGTCATCGGCAACGCGGACGGCGAGTTGCGCGCGCCGGCGGTGCACCTGAATTTTCGCACAAGACGCGGCGTCATCGTGGACGGTTCGGTCGTCGTGCACGCGGGCGATTCGGTATACAGGTTCCGGGGCCGGCGCGTAGAAAAGATCGGCGAGGATCGCTACTTCATCGCCGAGGGCTGGTACACCACCTGCGATTGCGACGAGGACGAGGCCGACTGGCACGTCGAGGCCGACGAGATCGACGTGACGCTCGACGGCTACGCGCTCGTGCGCCGCGCGCGGCTGTACATGGGCGGCGCGCCGGTGGCGTATATTCCATTTGGCGTGCTGCCCGCGAAGATCACGCGGCAGACCGGCTTCCTTTCGCCCGAGTTCGGGTGGTCGTCCGACGACGGTTGGCACCTCGGCATCCCGTTTTTCTGGGCGATCGACGAACACGTCGACGCGACGCTCTACTCCGACTACTACGAAAAGCGCGGCCTGAAGGAGGGCGTGGAATATCGCTACGCGCTCGCGCCGCAAACGCGCGGCGTATTCGATCTGGATTACATCGACGACTTCAAGTTCGGCGACCGTCGCTGGGCGCTAGGATTCGAGCATTATCAAAACGTGTGGCGGCGCCTGTACTTGCGCGCGGGCGTCAACACGGTTTCCGACAATCAGTACGTCGTCGATTTCCCGCGCGACATCAACGCGCGCTACGACCGCTTCCTGCGCTCGGACGTCATTCTCAACAACCTCGAAAAAAACACGAGCGCGAACCTCGACTTTCGCACCTTCGACAGCCTGGACGAGGAAGACAACAGCTACACGTGGCAGGTGCTGCCCGAGGTTCTCTACGACGTCATGCCGATGCAGATCGGCTCGCTGCCGCTGGCGCTTCGCGCGCGCGTGGCCGCCGCGAGTTTCCACCGCGAAAAAGTCTCGCCCGACGAGCGCGCCCGCGAGGCGGAACTTGGCCACGAGCGCCCCTACTATTTCATGACCGCGGGGCGGCGCCTGGAGATCGCGCCGGAAATCCTCGCGCCGATCCAATTCGATCGCTACGCGTTCCTTTTGCCGTCGTTCACGCTGCGCGAAACGGTGTACGAGTTGCCCGACCGCCAGGAGAACGAGGACGAGCTGCCCGCGCGTCATCTCTACGAGGTACGCACGGACCTATTCACGCGTACCGAGCGCGCCTTCCCCGTCGTCGGCCCGGTCGTGAAGGGCTGGAAGCACCAGATCGAGCCGGGCGTGCGTTATTCGTATATCCCCCCGGTCGATCAGGAGACGCTGCCCGTGTTCGATGGCGCCGACCGCGTTTTTCCGGAAAATCTCGTGACCTACTACGTCTCCAATCGCCTGTGGCTGCGCTACCTGCGCCCGGGCGCGCGCATGTACGAGACGGCCAAGCTCCTGGACCTTCGCCTCTCGCACGCGTTCGACATGCGCGAAGCGCAGCGCGAGGATATCCCGGAGGGCGAAGAGCGCCGCCCGCTCGGCCCGGTGCGCGCGGAACTCGAATCGCTCTACGCCCTGGGCCGCTTCGTCAACAAGGCGGTCGTGCGTTCGGGGGTGGACTACAACCTGTACGACGATCAGTTCACGTCGTTGCGCGTGCTCGGCGCTCTTGGCACCGTCAACGACGACGAGCTTGCGGTGGAGTACCGCTACGCGATCGCGGACCCGGAACTGCCGCCGGAGGATCCGTCATCGGTGGACGACGCGCGCCGCATCGCAAGTGGCGCGGCGTCGGACCTTGTCGCCATCGACAACCTCACCGGCATCGCGCGCTACGCCTTCTTCGAATGGATGTCGCTCTCGTACCTGGCGCGCTACAGTTTCATCGACGAAGACTTCATCGAACGCATCTACGGCGTCGAATTCCACAGCCTGCAAGACTGCTGGAACCTGATCTTCCAGATCGAACGCCGCACGATCCCCGAGCGCGAGACGATCTACCGCGTGTCGCTGGATTTGACCGGACTGGTCGCGGCCGCGACGTCGTTTTGAGCGCGACGGGCTTTATGCCACCGCGACTTAGTACGAAATCCCCACGGTGATCGCGTTCAGCTCGATGTCGAGCTCGTCGAGCTTCGCCTTCACCTCGGCGAGACTGTGATTGGTGTCGTCGCCTTCAAGCGGCGGGGCATCGGTGATCGAGATCAACAGCCGGACATCCGCCTGCCAGTCGAGGACCGTCGCTGTTTCCCAGATGCCGTCGTACAACGACTCCGGCAACGCGCAGCCGCCGGTGTGCGGCATCAGGCTGAGGAATTCCTCGATCTCCGCCTCGCCCGCCGCGTCCAGGGCGACGAGGCCCGATTCGTTCACGCCGTACCACGGATCGGAGCAGTCCTGGTTGTCGCGGAAATACGCGAGCGCTAGCCGCCCGCCCTGCTCTTTCACTTCGCCGAGGATCGCGTCGAGGTTGGCCAGCACCGCCTGCTGGTCGTCTCCCATGCTGGCCGTGCCGTCGACGAGCACCGCAACATCCTCGCCCGGTCCGCCGCGCTCCTTGAGGATATCCAGAATCGCGACCGGCACGTCGTCCGCGTCTTCGGCGACGCGCGTGTTTTCATTGCCGTCATCCGTCGCATCGTCGTCCGCCGCATCGTCGTCATTTGCATGATCGTCGTCGGCCGCGTCGTCGTCGTCGGAGGTCATCTCGTCCGCCGCGGCCGTCGCCTCGCAATCGATCACGAAGGATTGCCCGAGCAGATCCTCCTGCGCGGAGAGCACGTCCTCGAGGATGTCGTTGCCTTCGTCGCCGAGTTCCTCGCGGCTCGTACCGGCAAGTTCAAGCAATTCGTCGAGGCACCAGACACCATCGTCACCCGCCGCCTTCGCAATGGCATCCTTCGCTTCGTCGCACGCGCTCATGGCCGTCAACAGAAAAACCGAGGCGATCGCGATCGCCGTCCACTTATGAATAGTCATAAAAGTGCTCCAGGCCCCAAGAATGAATTTCAATATCATGAGGATAACCGGCGAGGCGCGAGCGTCAACCCGCGGCGGTGGCGTCGTTTCGTTAACACGCGTTATTGTTTTCTGCTCACTCCTACTTCCTCTCGGGCATCGTGAAATCCACCTTCTCCACCTGCTCGCCCGTCTCCCCGTTCGCGCGTTTGCCGAAATACTCCGGCAGGCTCATGCCGACCATCTGGAACAGATCCTGGAACTGCGGGACGACTTTCAGCAGGCCGGAGACGAAATTCGCGGTGGACGATTTGCCATCGCCGCCGCCCGAATCCCACACGACGATCTTGTCGAACTCCAGGTTTTTGATCGCCTCCACCTGAATCTTCGCGATCTCCGGCATCTGCTGCGCAATCATCAGCATCACCGCCTTGTTCGCGTCGCCGCCCGCCGCGTTGACGTATTCCTTCAGGCCCTCGGCCTGTTTGGCGAGCTGCTCGTACATGCCGCGCGCACGGCCTTCCATCTCCGCGTACGTCGCGTCGCCGCGGCCCTTGGCCTCGCGGCGCAGGCGCTCGGCCTCCGCCTCCGCCTGAATCTCCACCCGCTCCTTGGCGATTTGCGCCGCGACGACCGTGTTCGCGTATTGCGTCGCCCGGTCACGATCCGCGCGCCGTTTCTCCGCCGCCTGCTCGGCCTCGTACGCTTCCGCCAACGCATTCGCACTCGCGACCTTCTCCGCCGCGGTCGAAAGGCGCTCGGCCTCCGCCTCCTTCACTCGCCGTTCGGCCGCGCTGTTGGCGATATCCACCGCGGACCGGTTTTCGCCCTCCACCGCCGTCGCGTTCGCCGCCGCGACCTGGATGCGCTGCTCGCGCTCGGCGTTGGCCTGGCCGATGGAGCCGTCGCGCGTCTTTTCGGCGACCTTCTTTTTCGCCTCGTTGATCGCATGCGCCGCCGCTTCCTGTCCGAGCGCTTCGATGTAGCCCGACTCGTCCGTGATGTCCTTGATGTTCACGTTGATGAGACGCAGGCCGACCTTCTTGAGCTCCGTCTCGACGTTGTCGGAAACGTTCAGCAGAAACTTGTCGCGGTCGGAGTTGATCTCCTCAATGTCCATCATCGCGATCGTCAGGCGAAGCTGGCCGAAGATGATGTCCTCCGCGATCGTCTTGACGAGGTTGTGCGGAAGGCCAAGCAGGCGCTCGGCCGCGTTTTGCATCACGCCGTCATCCGTCGAGATGCCGACCGTGAACACGGAGGGGATGTTGATGCGGATGTTCTGTTTGGACAGCGCGGAACGCAGGTCGATGTCGATCGCGATCGGCGTCAGATCGAGGAACTGGTAGCCCTGAAAAAGCGGCCAAACGAACGCCGCGCCGCCGTGGATGCACTTGGCCGCGCGCGCCTCGCCGTGCTTGTCGCGCCCCGTGCGCCCGTAGATGACGAGCACTCGATCCGACGGACATCGCTTGTAGCGCGAGATCGCCGCGAGAAGGATTCCGAAAACCGAGACGCCAAGAATCGAGAAGAAAATGATCATGTACACGGCTTAGGTTCCTTTCCGCACGCGCTCGTTGATGTTGTTACCCGCTCCCGATCCCGTTCCCGTTCCCGTTTCCGAGAAATAACCGGTGACGTCATCCTGAGCGAAGCGAAGGATCCGGCCGGCCCGCTGACCGCTGCGCGTCAACCCGCTCGGGGCCAGATCCTTCGGCTCGCTTCGCTCCCCTCAGGATGACGATTCGCGAAGTCGTTCAAATTTCTCGGCGCTCCGCACCTGGTTTCACTTGCGATTTCATTCCCAATTCGCAATTCCCAATTCCCAATTCGTCATTGCTTCGTCACCAGCACCGCGCCGTCCTCGAGCACCTGCACAACCTCGATCGACGCGCCGGTCGGAATCTCCTCGCCGTCGGTCACCGCTTCGATCTCGCGCGCCGCGCCCTGAAACGTTACGTTTACCTTGCCGCGCCCCGCGCGCCGCGCGGGGATGCGCAAATACACCGTGCCCGGCTTGAGCAGCGCATTTTCGATGCTGTAGTTGCCGGTCTCCGAAAGCTTGTGTAGCGTCGCGAAGATCCACGCAAAAAACACCATGCACAAAAAGCCCGCGAACATGCCGGCGGGAATCGCGACGACACCGGGCACGCCCGCGCTTGTCAGCGCAAGCCCCACCCAGCCGAGCGCGCAGAAAAAGAATATGAATCCCTTGACGGAAAACAGGTGCAGGCCGACCAGGTCGTGCCCGCCGGCGTCGTGGCCGGCATCGAAATCCGATCCGTCGCCGCCGCCGAAAATCTCAAGCGCCGTCTGCAACAGCGCGAGCACGGAAAACGGCACCGCAACGCACCACAGCACCTTGTCGAGCGCGCCGAGCGCCGACCACCACGCGGTTAACGCATCCACAACGCACCTCCCCTGAGGCGATGTACGTCATGATTTACCACAGAGAACACAGAGAGCACAGAGCGCTTTTATTTTCCCTCTGTGACCTCCGTGTCCTCCGTGGTGAAATACAATGGCGATGACCTTCCAGTCTTCCAGCCTTTTCAGAATTCGAAATAGTCCCCGACGATCGGCGCGAGCCTCGCCTTCGTGTCTTCCGGAATCGCCTCTTTCGCCGTCACGATTGCGAACTTCATCGACTCCGCCACCCACGCGCCGGTCTCGGGCGTCACGCGCGGCGCGACGGCGGCGATGATCCGCTTGGCGTTCGCGACGTTCGCCGCCATCACCGCGAGGATCTCTTGGATATCCACGTCCGCCTCGCTCGTGCGCCAGCAGTCGTAGTCGGTCGCGAGCGCGATGGTGGCGTACGGAATCGCCGCCTCGCGCGCGAGTTTCGCCTCGGTGAGGTTCGTCATGCCGATGACGTCCGCGCCGATCTGACGATAGAAGTGGCTCTCCGCGCGCGTCGAAAACGCCGGCCCTTCCATGCACACGTACGTCCCGCCGTCGCGGTGGTCGATGCCAAGCTCGCCGGCCGCCGCGACGAGGAGTTTGCGCAGATCGTTGTCGATCGGATCGGCAAACGGCGCGTGCGCGACGATGCCGCCGGTGAAAAATGTCGACGGCCGGCTTTTCGTGCGATCGAAAAACTGGTCGATCATGACAAGCTGCCCCGGCACGATTTCCTCGCGCAGCGATCCGCACGCCGACACGCTGATGATGTGCGTCACGCCGGCCTGCTTTAACGCGTGGATGTTCGCGCGGAAATTGATGTCCGACGGCCCGATGCGATGGCCGCGCCCGTGCCGTGGCAGGAACACCATCGGCACGCCGCCGAGCGTTCCGCTGATGAGGGCATCCGATGGCGTGCCGTAGGGCGTTTCGACCGCCCGCTCCGCGATATTCGTCAGCCCGTCCATCTCATACAGGCCGCTGCCGCCGATAACGCCGATCTTTACCTTGGTCACGTACTCCCCCTTTACTTCGCGCGATCTTTGCGGATGCTGAAATCGAACGCGCGATCTTACGTCAACGCAAAAAAAAGAAAACCGCGAGGAGGCAAGCGATGCACCGCGCCGCGATGTACGACGAGAGGATCGACGAGTACCTGAACCGCTTCCTGCCCGGCCGCCATCCGGTCGTCGCCCAGATGGAGGCGTACGCGAAAGAGCACCAGTTCCCCATCATCGGCCCGCACGTCGGGCGCCTTCTGACGATGTTCGCGCAGTCGATTCACGCGCACACCGTGTTCGAGATGGGCTCGGGCTTTGGCTACTCCGCGTTCTGGTTCGCGCTCGGCATGCCGGAGGACGGGCGTCTGATTCTGACCGACGGCTCCGAGAAAAATCGCGAACTTTGCTACGAGTTCTCGCGGCGCCTCGGCATCGAGGACATGCTCGACTACCGCGTCGGCGACGCGGTCGAAATCCTGCGCGGCGAGGAAGGACCGTTTGACATCATCTACAACGACATCGACAAGCTCGGCTATCCGGCCGCGTACCGCGAAACGCACGACCGCCTGCGCACCGGCGGGCTTTTCATCACCGACAACGTGCTTTGGCACGGCGCGGTCGCCGACGAAAACCCGGACGAAAACACGCGCGCGATTCAGGAATTCAACAGACTGTGTTTCGAGGACGAACGCTTTTTCTCGACCATCCTGCCCGTCCGCGACGGCCTGATGGTGGCGATGAAACGCGAACCGGGGGCGCTTACGCTTTAGCGGCTTGACCTCGCGTACATGAACACGCGCAAAATTGTCAGAAGCACGCCGCCGGCGATCGCGGCGCCCATGGCGAACGGGCGGCCGTAGGCCCCGTAACCGAGGCCGATGCCGAACATCGACAACACGACGCCAACGACCCATGCGATCGGCACACGGTAATACACGATCGTGCTCCAGATTCGACGAATCACAGCCTACTCAAACTCCGCGACGACATCCATCTTGCCCGGAAAGTAGTTCGTCGAGAGCACCGGGCGCATCGCATCCTTGTAGCCCTTGAGCGTGTAGTTCATGAATGCCGTGACGTACGTTCCGAGGAAGCGTTGCGAGGTTTCGTAGTCAATGAAGTCGAATGACTCCTCGTTGCCGAATCGCCGCGTGCCCTCGCCGCAGCCGTCGCCCCCGCCAAGGAGCGTCGGGATCAGCACGCACGCGTCCGTAAACGTGTAGTGCCCCGCGTCGAACACATCGACGAGCACGCGCGGCTTGGGCACAAGCGGCAGCACGATGCCGCGCACGATCGGGTTCCAGTCGCCGAGCGTCTTGTCCTCGCGGCCCATCATGAACATGACCGGCGTGTCAAAGTCGCCTGCCCAAAGCGGGATCATGAACCCCGCCATCGAAACCACCGCGTCGATGCGATAGTCGAACACGCTTCCTTCCGTGCCCGTCACCGCGCCGTACGAATGACCGACCACGCCCACGTTTTCCGCGTCCACCGTGTCATAAAAGAAATCGCCCGGCGTGTCGTTTTTCGCCGCGAATGTTTCGATGAGAAATCCGAAATCGACGATGCGGTCGATGAACGAAAACGGCGTGAGGATCGGATTGTAGATCACCAGGCGATCCGGCAGCGTCACGAACACGGCGTTGCCGATGTGATCCGGCGCGACGACGACGTAGCCGTGGCTCGCCAGCCACTCGGCAAGAGACATCGACGCGAAGCGGATCGCCGCGTTGCCGTGCGAGAGAATGACAAGCGGATACGGTCCGCCATCGCGGCGTATTGGCGCGTGCCGCGCGCTGCCCCTTTCGCGCTCGAAGTTGGCGATCTCATCGGCCGGCAGGATGAACGACAACACGTTGCGAATCAGGTCGTCCCAGCCCATGAGAAAATTCCGCACGCGGTCGCGCGGCCACGCGCGCGTGAACTCCGGCGCGGGATACCACACCTCCGTCAAAAGCAGGCGGTCGCCGCGGCTTGGCCAGTCGTAGCGCGAAGGATCGGACAAAAGCAGAGTCTGATTGCCGACCGCGTACGGCCCCGGCTTTGTCGGGTCCCACGGCGCGGGCGGCGGCGGAAGGTCGCGATCCGGAAATTCGCCGTCCGTCGCGTCGTCGTCGGCCGCGTCGTCATCATCGGCGTCGTCGTCGAACGAAGAATCGTCGTCCGCGCCGGATACGGCGCTGCCCGCGGTGCCGTCGTCGTCATCATCGCCGCAGCCGCAGCCGGGCGCGATGGCGAGGATCGCGGCCGCAAGGGCCATCATCCACCACGCGGTTCTCATGAAGGGGAGTTATGCCGATTGTCGCGCCTCGGCGCAATCGTCTTGATTTCCGCGCCGCCGCCCGTAAGATCGCGCTCCATGAAACGCGTCCTGTTTACCGTCCTTCTCGTCGCGGCGATGTCCGCCGCCTGCACGCAGGGCAACGAGCCTGCCGAGGAGCTCGAACCCGTCGTGTATCAGGAGAGCCTTCGCGTCGAGCCGAATCCCGCGTGGCTCTACGAGCCCGCGCGTTTTTATTTCGCATTCGAGGATTTCGACGGCGACGTCGAGCAGCCGATCCTTCTTGTGCGTTTCGAGAATCTCGAAGGCGAGGAGCGCTTTGTCGCCGCGGACGAGCCTCGGCTCACGGGCGACGGCCACGGCGGCGCGATCTGGTTTGACCTCGACGTAAAAGACGGCGACGAAGGCACGTATTTCATCACGCTGCTCGACAAGGCCGGCAACGCGTCGGATGAGATCGAAATCTTTCTGTTCGTGAATCCGATCCCGCGCGTGAACGAGGACGGGGAAAAAGAGCCGGTGGTTTTGGACTAACGGCCCGCGCCGGAACGAATAGTCCGAAAGTCCGAGAGACGGGAAGTCTGAAAGGTCATCGCAACGCAACAACGCGGGTGGTTTTCACGCCACCCGCGTTTTTCGCCTGGCGGCCCCTACCCCTCGTCATCCGGCGTGCCGTTGCCCTCATTCCCGGCGTCATCGTCCGGCGTGGCCTCGTCATCATCCGGCGTCGCGTCGTCGTCGTCTGGCGCGGGTTCGTCGTCTTCCGGCTCGTCGACCGGCTCGACATCCGCCGCGCTCGTCACCTCCGGCGTCGCCTCCTCGGTCGCCTCGAGATCTTCGTCGTCGCCCTCGGGTAGCGGGCTGACCGCGACCACGCGATCGCTTGCGGCAAGATCGAACAGGCGCACGCCTTGCGTGGAGCGGCCGATGATGCGCAGCGTGTCCACGCGCAGGCGGATGATCTTGCCGAGCTCCGTGATCATGATGAGCTGTTCGCCGTCATCCGCCTGACGCACCGCGACGACCTTGCCGTTCCGCTCGGTTGTGCGGATCGTGATGATGCCGCGCCCGCCGCGCGACTGCCGGCGGTATTCCTCGAGCGCGGTGCGTTTGCCGTATCCGCGCTCGCACACGGTCAGCACGGAGCGATTGTCCTCGACGACCGTCGCCGCGACGACCTCGTCGCCCGCGGCCAGGTTGATGCCGCGCACGCCGCGGGCGTTGCGGCCCATCGGGCGCACGTCGTTTTCGTCGAAGCGGATCGACTGTCCCTCGCGCGTGGCGATCATGATGTCGTGCTTCCCGTCGGTGAGCCCCGCGAAGACAAGATCGTCGCCGTCGTCGATCGACAACGCGATGATGCCGGCCTGGCGCACGTTGGAAAACGCCATCAGGTCCGTTTTCTTCACGATGCCGCGCCGCGTGATCATGACGACGTATTGGCCCTCGGCGAACTCGCGCACGGGGAGCACCGTGACGACCTTTTCATCCATACCGGTCAGCGTGAGCAGGTTGACGATCGGCCGTCCCCGTGCCGCGCGCGCGCCCGGCGGGATCTGGAAGACCTTCAGCCAGTAGAGTTTTCCGTGGCTCGTGAAGACGAGGAAATACTGGTGCATCGACGCGACGTAGAGTTGCTCGACGAAGTCGCCTTCCTTCGGTTCCATGCCGATGACGCCCTTGCCGCCGCGGCCCTGCGCGCGATACTGATCGAGCGAATTGCGTTTGATGTAACCCTGATGCGTGACGGTGACGACCATGTCCTCGTCCGCGATCAAATCCTCGACCGCGAACTCGCCTTCCTCGTCCAGGATCTCCGTGCGCCGCGCGTCGCCGTAACGTTCGCGCAGCTTCTCGAACTCGTCGATGATGACCTGCGTCAGCAGATTTTCGTCCGCGAGAATCGCCGCGAGCCGCGCGATCGTTTCGGCCAGTTGCGCTTGCTCCTCCTCGATCTTCTGGCGCTCCAGGCCCGTCAGGCGCGCCAGGCGCATGTCGAGAATCGCCTGCGCCTGAACCAGCGAAAGCTCGTAGGAGGCGATCATCCGTTCGCGCGCCTGGTCCTGCGTCTGCGAGCCGCGGATGATGGAGATGATCGCGTCGATGTGATCAAGCGCGATGATGAGCCCGTTCAGGATGTGGATACGCTCCTCGGCCTGGCGCTTTTCGAAGATGCAGCGACGTGTCACCACCTCGCGGCGGAAGGCGAGGAACTCCGTGAGGATGTCGCGCAACCCCAGCGTGCGCGGGCGCCCGCCGACAAGCGCGAGCATGTTGACGCCGAACGTCGTGGAGCAGCTCGTCATCTTGTAGAGCTGATTGGTCACGACCGACGGCACCGCCTCGCGCTTGAGCTCGATGACGATGCGCATGCCGTCCTTGTCGGACTCGTCGCGCAGGTCGGAGATGCCTTCGATGCGTTTGTTCCGGACGCCGTCCGCGATCTCCTCGATGAGCCGCGTCTTGTTCACCTGGTAGGGGATTTCCGTGATGACGATGGACAGGCGGCCCGTCTTTTCGTTCTCCTCCGTGTCCATGCGCGCGCGCATCAGCACGCGGCCGCGCCCGGTCATGTAGGCTTCATGGATCCCGTGCCGGCCGTAGATGAAACCGCCCGTCGGAAAATCCGGGCCGGGGATGTGCACCATCAACTCGCGAAGGCCAAGCGACGGATCCTTCGCGAGCGCGATGAGGCCGTCGAGCAATTCGCGGATGTTGTGCGGCGGCACCTTTGTCGCCATGCCGACGGCGATGCCCTCCGAGCCGTTCATGAGAAGCATCGGCACCGCGGCGGGCAGGACGACCGGCTCGAGTTGCTTCTCGTCGTAGCTCGGCCGCCAGTCGACCGTCTCCTTGCCGATGTCCGAGAGCACCTCGTCGGCGACGCGCGCCAGGCGCGCCTCCGTATAACGCATCGCGGCGGGCGGATCGCCGTCCACCGAGCCGAAGTTGCCCTGCCCGTCGACGACCATGTAACGCATGGAAAACGGCTGCGCCATGCGCACGAGCGTTTCGTAGATCGCCGCGTCGCCGTGCGGATGGAGCTTGCCCATCACGTCGCCGACCACGCGCGCGCTTTTCACGTAAGGCCGGTTGTAGTGGATTCCGTTGTCGTACATCGTGAAAAGGATTCGCCGGTGCACGGGCTTCAAACCGTCGCGCACGTCCGGCAGCGCGCGCCCTACGATGACGCTCATCGCGTAGTCGAGATAGCTCGTCTTGAGCTCGTCCTCAATATGCGCGATGTTCTTGATATCACTCACGAATTTCGTTCCTTACGGGATTATCGCCGGCCGATTTGGCAAGCGGGGGTTTGTACCGCGAACAAGCCCGAAAGACAAGGCGCGGCGACCCCATTTTCGATTGAAGAATGACGAGTGACGAATGACGAATAGCGAAGGCCGATCGCGGGAATTTTTTTCGAAAAACCGTCGCGTCACGGACATTCCCGATTCCCCATTCCCAATACGCGATGGCCGTGCGATTCCACTCGACACTCGTCACTCGTAACTCGACACTTGCCCTCATTGACACCCCTTGGATGCGTCCCTACATTCGTCGCGCTTTTTGCCCGGAGGCCCGATGCGTTCCGCACCATTCCCGCGATTTTTCCTTGCCATTCTTCTCGCCGCGTTCCTCGT
>JAIOHV010000206.1 GCA_019912885.1 bacterium | reverse complement strand
TCGTTGTGGTCGTCGTCGTTGTGGTCGTCGTCGTTGTCGTCGTCGTTGTGGTCGTCGGGATTGGGCTGTTCTGCACGATCGTGATGTCGTTGAACGCGTAGAACGGATAATTCCCGTCCGCGCCCTGCACCACGTATGCCGTATTACCGATGACCGCGCCCGAGGTGCGGTAGACGGGACGGAACATGTTGCCGAAATCAGACCAGCCGCCGCCCGCGGCCGCGTTCCGGAAATAGGAATTCGCTGCGAGCGATCCGCCCGAATCAACGCCGGCCGCGAGGATGAAACGTTCCCCCCCGCCGCCGGACCCCATGCAAGCCGCGCCCCAACGAGCCGCGGGCAGGCTCGTTGCGTCGACGGACCAGGTGTTTGTCCCCGGGTTGTAGATGTATCCCGTCGAAAGGGCGCTGGCGCCGTCAAAGCCGCCTACGACGTAGATCTGGCTATTGTACGGAAACGCACAATGAAACCCGCGCGCACCCGGCATGTTCGCGCGCGCCAGCCACGTGTTGCCGATGGGGTCGTAACGCAATAACTGGTTTGACGGCACGAATCCGCTCGAAAGGTCGCCGCCCCCGACCATGTAGATGTAGCCGTCGAGCGCAACGAGCTGCGGCGCCCACGTCTTTCCGCCCGGCACCGACGCCCGCGTGTCCCAGGTATTTGTCGCGATGTTGTATCGATAAAAGGTGTTCGCGCTCGGCGCCATGGCGCCGTCGATACCGCCCGCACTGACGAAAACTTCGTTGCCCGCGATGGCGGCGCGAACGGTGTACGTCAGGAAGTCCGGCGCCAGCGACTCAAGATTCCATGCGCCGGCATTAAACCGCTCGACGACGCCGCCCGATACGCCGAAATAGTAATAGACCAGAAAGTCGAAGCCTTCAATATTGTATAGCGACACGCCGTTGGAAACCGTGGCGTTGTCCATGTAATAATAATTCGTGGGGATGCCATTGGTCCACGGACCGTCGATCGCGCTCGTGACCGGAATGTCGAAATCGTCGCCCTTGTCGTATTCGTCAAACCAGTCGACGACCGTGCCCGTCGTCGATCGAATCGCCGCCTGCGCGTGACCGGCAAACAGCAGGACGAGCGCGAGCATCATCGCAACGGAGACGGACCTTAGTGCCGCGTGGCGGCTCCCGGATCCGGCCGGCGACGCACCACGATGGCGCGCGGGTCGGTCGTTCGAATGATGGCGCATCGATTCCCCCCCGGGCGATGCTCAATTCCACGAATTTCCGTCGTATATTTTTCTGACGCGTTGAAACGAGGGGTGAAAATAGCGGCAAACACAAGAAATTGCAAATGGAAAATTATCAAGTAAGAGAAATCACGGCCCGCATGATGCGAAGCCGGGGGGAGGAGCGCGAAAATCGGCCTGGAATCGGCCGCCGAGGGACATTTAGCCGAGCGCGACAATGACCTGGGAGCGGGACGCCTCCTCGCCGACGAGATCGAGGATTTCGGGAATCTGCTTGACGCGGATACCGAGCGCCTTCACCGCGGCCAGATGCTTTTGTTCTTCGCCAAGCGCGGCTTCCACGGTGTGGGCCGGCCAATGAAGATTGCAAACGTAATCCGCCAGTTGCACGACGTACGACAATCGCCGTGCGGATTCCGGCGCCTGATCGGGCGTGTGGTGATTTTCGATCGCGATCGCCACGAATTCCGGCAATTGCCACATGCGGGCGACGAACCCGCCGAGGGTTGCGTGCGTAACGCCGAGCATCTCCTCCTCAACGGCGTGGAGCGTATACCCGGACTGAGCGTGTTGCTTCAGCACGTCGCGCAACTTCTGGGGAAAATAGAGAGACAGGACAAGCAAGCCCATATCGTGCAAAAGACCGCACGCGTATTCGCCGTCCGGCTCCGGCGCCGGCGGTGTGTGCTCCCCGGAATTGACGGCAAACCCGTGAACGACGCGCGAAGCCACGGCCACCGAAATGCTGTGGCGCCAGAAATTCGGAAGATCCAGAACCGAACTTTTTTGCTGGAACTGACTGAAAACGGAGAGCGTCATGACGAGGTTACGGACTTCGCGAAACCCCAACCGCGCCACCGCAAACGGCACCGACGTAATTTCCGAGCGGTTACCCCGTGCATAAAAAGCCGAGTTCACGAGCCGCAGGAGTTTGGCGGAAACGGCCGGGTCGTCCTGTAGAATGCATGCGACGTCGGCGGTCGAGGTATGCGGGCTGGCGACCGCCTCATTGAGCCGGGTCACCACGCGCGGCAACGTGGGAAAATCGCGAACCTTGTCAAGATGTCGAAGAATCTCGTTATCCGTTTGCGTCACTTTTTTTATCCTTGGGCGAACGAGATATCGCCGACCGCAATCGTGGCCGGAGCCGCGATCTTTCGCAAGCGACCCAGCAGCGCCGGCGGGCGGCCGCCATGATCCGTGACGGAGCGCCCCCGATATGTGACGCAATTCTGGAAAGAAATCAACTTGATTCGAGCTTGATCCTCAACATCTCCTTTAGGTATGATAACGGCGCGATCAATCGGTAAACCCGCGCGATCGAACGACCGAAACGACAATAATATGAACGGATTGGCAACCCGACGCCGGTTTTCGCTCACCGCCGCCGTTTGCGCCGCGCTCGTCGCATCCGCTTGCGCGCCACGGCCGGCCGTCGAGCCCGAAGGCGTAATCCGTCCCACCCGGCCGACCGGATCGATTCGCCGGCCCAACGGCGGCCACCTGGTGGACGGCGCCCTTTTCGTGCCGTTTCCCGGCGTGCGCGTCGCGAACCCCGACCGCGTCTTCGGGACGGACGAAACGGTCGCGCTGCTCACCCGCGCCATCGTCGAAACGCAGGCGAACTCGCCGGGAGCGCCCGATCTTCTGATGGGCGATATCTCGATCGACGGCGGCGGGCCGCTTTCGCCGCACCGCAGCCATCAGTCGGGCCGCGACGTCGATATCGCCCTCTACAAATTGAACGGAAAGTTTGAATCGTCGTTCAAAACAGCGACGCCCGAAACCCTGGATGTCGCAACGACGTGGCTATTCATCGAGACGCTGCTTTTGACCGACCGCGTTCAGTACATTTTTTTGGACAGCACGCTGGCCGACGCCTTGCGCCGGCACGTCGGTCTCGCGTTTTCCGGCGAGCGGCTGAGCACGTGGTTTCAATTTCCGCGCAAGCGCGGCACGCGCGCGGGCGTCATCCGTCACGCGTCCGGCCACCGCGATCACATGCACATCCGCTTCCACTGCCCGCCGGCGGACTACTGGTGCGTTGACTGATCCGCGCCGTCAGGGATGGCGCACCAGCGTGATTGAAAACCCCTGATACTTTTTCTTGAGCGCCGAATCGAGCGCCCAGACGCTGATCGGAATCGACGCGATCAAACCGATCGCGATGCCGACCTTTCGCGCGACCTCAAATTGCGTCACGGTGCCGATCAGCACGCCGCCGAAAAACGACAGAATGGCTCCGGCGACGGCGCTGGCGAGGGCCGCCCTCCACAAGAAAGACCACCACACCGACAGGGTTTGCCGCAGGTTCATTTCGGCCATTGCTGACCTCCGATATGTTATATCCATTACATAGTACGCGCGGGAATCAACGGGCGTCAACATGATTTTCGGTCCGAAACGGTTGTTACGCGGGCGATTTTTCCCAAAGGACGAAACACTCGCGGTTTCCCTTGGGTCCTTCGACGGGGCTGTCGAACGCGCCCCGATCCGAGAGGCGCAGGTTTTCGCGCGCGAACCGTCGCACCGATTCGATGGCGTCCACGCGCACGGCCTCGTCGCGCACGACGCCGCCGGAGCCGACGCGCCCCCGGCCCGCCTCGAACTGCGGTTTGACGAGCGCGAGGATCCGCCCGTCCTCCTTTACGCAAGCGGCGACGGCGGGCAGCACCAGGCGCAGGGAAATGAAGCTGACGTCGATAACCGCGAGATCGACCGTCTCACCGATCGCCTCCGGGGTGATCGTCCGGGCATTGGTGCGCTCGAGCAGACGCACGCGCGGATCGCTTCGCAACGACCAGGCGACTTGCCCATAACCCACGTCCACGCCGATCGCACGAGCGGCGCCGCGGGCAAGCAGGCAATCGGTGAAGCCGCCGGTGGAGATGCCCACGTCCAGGATCACCAGGCCGTTTGCGTTAATGCCGAAATGATCGAGGGCCGGTTCAAGCTTCAGGCCGCCGCGCGAAACGTAGGGATTGGCGTCGCCGCGAATTTCGATCGCCGCGTCCGGCGAAACCTCGCGCCCGGCCTTGTCCGCGCGCTCGCCGCCGACGAACACGATGCCGGCGAGGATCATCGCCTGGGCTCGCTCGCGCGTGGGGGCGAACCCGCGCTCGACGAGGGCGCGATCAAGGCGGAATTTTTTGGGGTTGCTATCGCGTGCGTGCGTCGGCAATTCCGCGTCAGCGCAGAAGTTCGCGGACGGCTTTTTCGATGCCCGCCTCGTCGATACCGTATTTGGTCCACAGTTCTTGCTGCGTTCCGTGCTCGACGAATTCGTCCGGCAGGCCGACCATGCGCACGCGAACGCCGGTCGCATCGTCTTCGGCGAGCAGTTCGAGCACCGCGCTTCCGAATCCGCCGCGGCGCGCACCGTCTTCCACCGTGACGACGCGGCGGGTCTTTTTCGCCCACGGCAGGATGAGGCCGGCGTCGAGCGGCTTGGCGAAGCGCGCGTTGATGACCGCGACGCTCTTGCCTTCCTTCGCGAGCGCCTCGGCGACGGTTAACGCGGGGTAGACGCGGTTGCCGTACGCGACGATGACAAGGTCATCGCCCTCGCGAAGCAGCTCGCCCTTTCCGAACGGCAGCAGGTTGAATCCCGCGCCGACGGCCGCGCCCGGGCCGTTGCCGCGCGGGTAACGTAGCGCAACGGGCATGCGGTATTCGACCGCGGAATACACCATGTCGCGCAACTCGGCCTCGTCCTTGGGGGCCATGAGGGCGATGCGCGGCAGGCCGCGCAGGTAGGCGATGTCGAAAGCGCCGTGGTGCGAGGGGCCGTCCGCGCCCGCGAGGCCGCCGCGATCGAGCGCGAAGACGACCGGCAGATTTTGCAAAAGCACGTCGTGCACGACCTGATCGAACCCGCGTTGCAGGAAGGTCGAATAGATCGCGGCGATCGGCTTGAAGCCCATCTTGGCCAGGCCCGCGGAGAAGGTGACGGCGTGCTGCTCCGCGATGCCGACGTCGTAGCAGCGGTCGGGGAAGGTCTTCATCAATTTGATGAGCCCCGTGCCGGATAGCATCGCGGCGCTGATGCCGACGACGGACGTGTCCTTTCGCGCCATGTCCACGACCGCGTCCGCGAAGACATCCGTGTAGGTCGGCGCGGCGGTCTTTTTCGACGGCGCGCTGACGATGCCCACCGCGGGATCGAACTTCGAGATGCCGTGGTACTTCAGCGGATCGGCCTCCGCGGGCGCGTAGCCTTTGCCCTTCACCGTGAGCGCGTGGACGAGCACCGGGCCGGCCGTGTTCTTCACCGCGCGCAGGGTGTCCACGAGCGTGTGGATGTCGTGGCCGTCGATGGGGCCGACGTACGTGAACCCCAGCGCCTCGAACAGCGAGCCGGGCGAGACGAGGCCGACGGTGTGTTCCTCGAGCTTCTTGGCGACGCCGATGGCGTTTTCGCCCATCGGGCCCATCGCCTCGAGAAACGCGCGGATACCGTTTTTGATCGACTGGGCGGTCTTACCGATGCGCCGGCGCGACAGGAACGAGGAAAGCGCTCCGACGTTCGGATCGATGCTCATGTCGTTGTCGTTCAGAACGACAATCGGCGCGCGGTTGCTGTGCCCCGCGTGGTTCATCGCCTCGAACGCCATGCCCGCGGTCAGCGAGCCGTCGCCGATGACGGCGACGACCTTGCGGTCCTCGCCGGCGAGCCAGCACGCCTCGCACACACCCATCGCGCTTGAGATGCTCGTTCCGGCGTGACCGATCATGAACATGTCGTGCTCGGACTCGTCGTAGTGCGGAAAGCCGGAAAGCCCGCCGAACTGGCGGATGGAGTGCAGGCGGTCGCGCCGGCCGCAGAGGATCTTGTGGGGATACGCCTGGTGGCCGACGTCCCAGATCAGCTTGTCGTACGGCGTGTTGAAGACGTAGTGCAGCGCCACGGTCAGCTCGACGGAGCCGAGATTGCTCGAAAAATGCCCGCCGGTCCGGCTGACCACGTTGATGAGGTATTCGCGGACCTCACGGCAGACCTGTTCGAGCGCGTCTTCGGGCAGAGCGCGCAGGTCGGCCGGGTCCTGGATGCGCGGGAGGATCGGGACCTCCGCGTCCCTCGTGCGGACCTTGGTCAGCGTCGCTTCAAGTGTCGTCATCGTCGGTTTCATGTCCCTCATGCAAATCGGCATCGTCAAGGCCGGGATCGAACGGCTCGATCGCCACCGTTCCATCCGGCTGACGCAAAAGGATTTCGATCTTCTTTTCCGCGCCGGAAAGGCTCTCGGACAGGGCGCGCGAGAGCTTCACACCCTCCTCGAAGGCGGCGAGCGCCTCCTCGAGCCCCACGTCGTCGCCCTCCAGGCGTTCAACGATCTTTTCGAGCCGCTCCATGCGCGCGGAAAAGGTCTCGCCGTCACGCGCGGCCGTCGTGTCGCAGCCGCCGGCTTCCGATTTCCTGGCGTTTCGTTTCACGTTCCCCGCCGCCGCTTCCGTCCCCAAAACCGGGGCGGAACAGTCAAGCGCGCATTATCCCGGTTCGTCGCGCGAGAATCAACCGAAAGCGGTCTTACGCAGCGCGTCGCCTGGGAGCGCGGGCGTCCCGCCTGCTTCGGAACAACCTCACGCGGTGCCGCGGGATGGCGGAGTCACGGCGATGTCAGGGCCGCAAGCGAAGCAAAGCGGAGCGCGCGGTTGCGTTCGCGAATCGCATGGCTCGCGCGAAGGCGCGGACGCGCGGAGGCGCGGACGCTGCGACGAACGGAGCCGCGCGCGTCAGCAAGCGGCCTTCCTGATCGCGTTACGAGATGGCGTCACGAGTGACGATACGTCCCCTCTAGCGATACACCAATTCCGCATTCCCTCGGAACACGGGAATCGACGCGCGCAGTCCTAATTTTCGGTGCGCGGCTTCGCGCCCTGCTTGCCGCCGCCTAATCGCTGTTACTCGACAATGACTCTCGAGCGATCCAAGCACACCACGCCACAACGCGTAACTTATTTCCTTCGCTAATTGCCACCATTATTTGTTGGTCCAATTCTTCCTCATCGTCGCGATTGTTACGATATTCTTCTTCTAGATTTCGTGCTTGCTCCGTCAATCGGCGCCGTTCTTCAATAGAAGTAGAGCTTTTCGCAAGCCCTTGCATTTTTTTCTTTTCCTTCAACACTTCTTCGCCATCAAGAATTATTTTTCTAATTCTATCCAATTGCTATTTTATCTCTTTTTGCCTCTCGCGGGGAAAATGATCGTCGCCTGGAATAACTACGTCGACGCCAACTATGAATCCAAGGCTCAACAAGTCCGCAATTTGGCTAATTCCAAGCCAATCGCCCTCGTACGATTTAGCACTGAGCACAGGCATCGCTATGTATTCGTTCCTTATTTCTTGGACACAAACGATGCCACCATATGGCAGTCCCTTGTTACGCAAAACATTTCCGTCAATGACGAATCGCTTACCGTTTATATCCTCGGGAAAACCATCTCCGGGTCGGCGCGGTTTATGCAAAATCGTTTGTAGCGCAAAGAGATAACGAAATTCATTATGCCAGGACATTGGTACGCGCCTGCTTTTCGCTCGAACTCTCCAAGACCTGCGATAGAACTCCAATGCGCGACAAAGATAATGGCACACGACTTTCGATTCAGAATGACTTCGCATTTGTCACCTCGTTTGTTGTGGGCAATTTTTTCTGCACGACAGCTTTACCTGCGCTTTCTCCGAGCGACCTATTGAGTTTCCTTTTCAAAACGTAAAAATCAGTGCATTACGCGTTCTGATTAGTTTTCCTCGCCGGATAACTAATGCTCCGTATTTGCTGCGTATTCGTCGCGCCTGTCGTCGCTCTTGGGGCAAGACCGCCTATCGCCGCCTACCCAGGAACCCGCATTTTTTTTCAATATACGACATCGCTTTTTTACGACATTTTCCATTTCCTTCCTTATCCGCCTGCTCTTCCAGCTGCAAGACCAAGGAAAAATACTGTCACTCCAAGCAAGAACCCCGCCACTGTAACAAGGGCCTCCATGATTTCCGGCAGAAAGAACAAAAACACTCCAGTTCCGATAATTACCCAAAAGCCGTAGACCATACTGCCGACGAATCTCTCGAGCGCGCCTCCAAATTGACGTGGCATTGCTGTCTCCTTTCTTATAATTCGCGTGCTACTAGTTCATTCCCGATTTCAACGCAATTATGCCGCTATTTACTGCCGTGACTATTGTTGTGGTTTATTTACAGCGGCCCTTGTTTCGCCGCTAAGAATTGCGCTAACTCTTTCAATAAGAATTGCGATAAGATCGGTGCCTTTCAGTCCTTGGCGGGCCGGTCGGTTGGCGGCTTTTTCTGAAGAGAGGCTCGTGATTGGTACGGATGCGCTCATGGCCACAATGTTTAACACGGCTGTGCCGCCAAAGCAATAGAAAAATGCGGCGGGTGAGTCTTTCCGTGGTTCCAAATCGCGGCGCGATGTGTATGCGACGGCGCGTTGAGTGGACGGCGGCTCTCCCTAACACCGGCTGCTCGTGGCTTCGAACCGGGCGACCGCTTGCTGACGCGCGCGGCTCTGACGTCGCGGAATCGCAATCGAAGCGGGCGGGCCGCCCGCGGTCCCGGGGTGCCGGCGCTCGCGGCGCCGACATCACAACCCGCGCATTTCGCTTCGCTTCATTTGCGGCTCGGACATCGCCGTCGGGCGCGCGCGCCTTGACCCGTGCGTGCGCTCCGCCTAAATTTGCGGCTCGATTTTTCCGTTGCTTTTGCAGCGCGTACAAACGCCAACGCACGCATCCGGCGTGCTCGCGGATTTCGCGAGGTACGTCCGGGTTCGCTCCGATCCGGGGGAATGACCAATGACGACCGACAATCCCTATTTCGTCGACGAGAGCCGGCCGTGGTTCGCCGAGGGCGCCGGTTGGCCGGCGGAGGTGCCGAAAAACGCCACGTTCGTGCACAAGCCGCTCGGGCAGGTACTGCGAGACACGACCCGGGAACACCCCGAGCAGGACGCCGTCTGGTTCCAGGGCGTGCGCATGAAGTATCGCGAACTCGACGAGATGTCGGACCGCGTCGCGACGGGCCTTGCGAACCTGGGCTTCAAAAAGGGCGACGTCATCGCGCTGCTTCTGCCCAACTCGTTCCAGTACGTCGTCTGCTACTACGCGTGCATGCGCCTTGGCGTCATCGTCTCGGGCTGCAATCCCACGTACAAGCCCGGCGAGGTGCTGCACCAGCTCAACACCATCGGCGCCAAGGGCATGGTGGTGCTCGATATCCTCTACGATCCGATCGTCGCGCCGATCCGCGAGAAGTCGCCGGTGAAGATCTACGTCAAGACGAACATCACCGACATGATGAAGCTCTCGCCGATCAAGAAAACGCTCGGCGGGCTGCTCGGCAAGATCCCCAAGGCCGACGTGCCGAACGCCAAGGACTTCACGCAGCTCATGAAATCGCCCGCGTCACCGCCGAAGGTGGACATCGATCCGGACGACGTGGCGACCTACATCATGACCGGCGGCACGACCGGCGTGCCCAAGGCCGCGATGCTCTCGCACTTCAACATCGTGGCGAACTCCGATCAGGCCGCGCTTTGGCTTTTCAAGATGCGCGCGGGCGCGGCGATCCTCGGCATTTTGCCCCTGTTCCACAGCTTCGCGCACACGTGCGTCATGAACATGTGCGTCCGGCTCGGGATGATGCAGATCCTGTTCCCCAAGCCGCCGGACATGGACGACCTGTGCAAGACGATCGTCGAGGTTGGCCCGCCCAAAGGGACGATGTTCCCGGGCGCGGAGATCCTCTTCAAGAAGGTCGCGGAGTTTGACGGCATCGGCAACTACGACCTCAAGGGCAAGCTCTCGCTTTGCGTTTCCGGCGCGGGCCCGCTGCACCGCCCGGTTCAGGAGGCGTTCGAGGCCAAGACCGGCGCGAAGCTCGCCGAGGGATACGGCCTGACCGAGACGAGCCCGATCGTCTCCGCGCACGCGTTCTGGGGCGAGTCGATGATCGGCACGATCGGCATGCCGGTGCCGGGCACGGACTGGCGCATTGTCGACGCGGGCGATCCGAAGATCACGATTGAGCCGGGCACAATGGAGCAGGATGCGAACGGCGAGCAGAAGCCGAAGTCCGGCGAGATCATCGTCGCCGGACCGCAGGTGATGCTCGGGTACCTCAACCGCAAGGAAGACACGGACGACACGATCGTCGAGATGGACGGCAAGCGGTGGCTTCTCACCGGCGACATCGGATTCATGGATGAGAAGGGCCGCATCACGATCAACGACCGCAAGAAGATGCTGATCAAGAACAAGGGCTGGTCGGTCTTCCCGTCCGAGGTCGAGACGCTGCTCCTGGGGCACGAGGCGGTAACCGACGTCGCGGTCTCCGGCCTGCCGGACGACGAGAACCCGCCGGAGTGCATCAAGGCCTGGGTCGTCGTCGCGCCGGACAAAAAGGGCAAAGTGAGCGAGAACGACATCCTGAAATGGGCCAAGGAAAACATCACGTTCTACAAGGTGCCCAAGCACGTCGAGATCATCGACGAGGTGCCCAAAAACGCCATCGGCAAGGTCATGCGCCGCGAGCTTCAGGAGGCCGATCCCATCTACAAGGCGTGGAAGGAAAAGCAGGGGCAGAAAAAGAGCGCGTAGCGCCGGGAGAAAACGATCGCGTAACGAGAGGGCCGCGTTTTGCGCGGCCTTTTTCCCATCGACATGAAACAAAAACGAATTCGCATCGTTCGGCATGGCAAGCGCCGCATGCGCCATCGGAGAATCGACGAATCCGACGTCGTCGACGCGGTCAAAAATCCGGACTCGATCGAGGTTCAGGGCGGGCGTCGCATCGCGGTGAAACAGGCCGGCGCGCACGACCTTCGAGTCGTGTATATTGAGGAAGGCGCCGAGATCGTCGTTTTGACGGCGTTGCGGAAACGGAGGCGGCGATGAAAATCGAATACGACCGCGAAGCGGACGCGCTTTATATCGCGCTGACGGATGCCAAGGTCGCGCGGACGGAAGAAGCCGAGATCGGCGTCAATATGGACTACGATCGGAAGGGCCGCCTGATCGGCATCGAGGTCCTCGGCGTGAGCGAAAAATATTCCGCGACCGACTTGAACTCGATCACCGCCACCGATCTTGTCGGCGCGAAAGTCGCCGCGTCGTGATGCGCGCGACGCCGATCCCCCGATAAACGATTCTTATCCCCGCTGGGCGCGCAGCAGGCGGATCATCGCCCATGCGGCGGCGATCGGCGCGAGCGTGCCGAGATAAATCGGCGTCTTGCGCCAGGACGGGAACGCGCGGCCGAACAGCTCCGCGACGCCATCGCGCGAGATGAGCGAGAAGTGGTCGAGGTGTTCGCGCACGTTGAAGTCGTGACCGAAATATTCGGCCAGGTGCACGAAGCAAAACCAGAATCCGACCGCGACGAGAAGCGCGACGGGCAGGTGCGCCAGCGCGCGCATCCCCACGTCGGAAACGCGCGCGTTGACGCTGTCGAGCCACGCGCCAAACGGTAGAAAAAGGATCGGCAGCGTCAGCATGAGATAGCGCGGATCGCCGGAGCTGCCGCCGTCGAACTCGTGGAACTTCGCGAACAGCGACGACCAGGCGAAAATCGCCACAAACTGCATCGCCGCCGCCGCGGGACGCTCGCGCGCGTAGAAGTACGCGCCGAGGAACGCGAAGATCAGAATGGGATGAAGCCAGAACAGGCCGATGGGATACGGATCCGGCAGGCCGAACAAAAGACGATTCATGCCGACATGCCAGGGCGTGTCGAACATCATCCCCGGCTCGTGGAAGAACGCGAAGCGCTCCGGATTGTGCCAGCGGCCGAACGTGCGCCACGGCGCGCCGAAGCAGACCGTGTGATAGATCGCGACCGGCACGAGCGCGAGCGCCGCGAAACCGATGTTCGTCGCCAGCCCGCGCCACTCGGCCGCGTCACGCGACACGCGATATCTCGATACCAATCCGGCGCCCACGCCGTCCGTGCGCACGATCGGTAGCGTGCGTCCGTTCGGCAACATCATGTTCGCCAGCGGGAGCAGAACCCAGAACATGCCGGCGGGAAACGCGATGCAGGCGATGTAGGCGAGGCTCGCGAAAAACGCGCGCTCGCGCGCCGTGGACTTCGTGAAGTCGAGGCCGTCGCCGAGAAGCGACCAGAGCGCAAGAAAAAACAGCGCCTCGAACGCGTGGTTGTACAGGTGCGCGGAAAATTTCCAGTGCATCGACGCAAGCGCGAAAACAAGCGCAACAATCCACGCGACGGCGGGCGTGCGTCCTTGCCGCAAAAGCAGGCGCAGCAGAAGGATCACGACAAGCGCGCCCGCCCACGAAACGAACACCGTGGCGAAATGTTTTCCCGTGTGGTCGGGCAACCAGCCGCCGAATTTCGCGACGAGGACGGCGACCGCGTGGAACGGCACGAGAAGGAACGCCACGCCCGGCGCCCGGTCGGAATAGTAGTGCCCGTCCTTGATTGCGAAATCGACGCCGCCGGTGAAATCGACGAACCACGTATCGATCTTGAACGTGCCTTCCTCCACGATCGCCCGCGCGAGCGCGTAGTGGGCGCCTTCGTTGGACGCGGCGATGGGAAAGGCGGAGGCGTAGTAGATCGTCGTCAGGACGACAAAAAGCGTCAGGACCGATCGGCGGGAGAAACCGGGTTCGAAGAAAAACGGCGGCGTCACGCGCGCGCTTCGTCCGCCTCGAACAGGGCAAGCTGGCGCGTGGCGACCTCCTGCTCCGGCTGGTCGGGATAGCGGCCGTCGAAGCAGGCGTAACAATAGGTATCCGGCGCCGCCGGCAGGCACTGCTGCATGCCCTCGATCGAGAGATAACCAAGCGAGTCCGCGCCAAGAAACGCGGCGATCTCGTCTGTCGTCATCTTCGTCGCGACAAGCTCCTCGCGCGTCGGCGTGTCGATGCCGAAGTAGCACGGCCACGCGATCGGCGGCGAGCTGATGCGCACGTGGATCTCGGCGGCGCCCGCCTCGCGGATCATCGACACGATCTTGCGCATCGTCGTGCCGCGCACGATGGAATCGTCCACCAAAATGACGCGCTTGCCCTCGATCACCGCCGGATTCGGCGACAGTTTCAGCCGCACGCCGAAATGGCGGATGTTCTGCTCCGGTTCGATGAACGTGCGCCCAAGGTAGTGGCTGCGCACGAGGCCAAGCTGAAACGGCACACCGCTCGCCTCCGCATAGCCGAGCGCGGCGGCCATGCCCGAATCCGGCACCGGCGTGACCAGATCCGCGTCCGCCGGGTGCTCCTCGGCAAGCTTGCGGCCGAGCGCGAGGCGCACCGGATACACCGGCTCGCCGAAAATCTTGGAGTCCGGCCGAGCGAAGTAGATGAACTCGAACACGCACGACGCGCGGCGCTTTTCCGCGAACGGGAAATACGAGGTCATGCCGTGCTCGCCGATGACGAGCACCTCGCCCGGCTCCACCTCGCGCTCGTATTCGCCCTCGAGAAGCGCAAGCGCGCAGGACTCGCTGGCGACCACGGTCGCGCCGTCCTTCTTGCCGAGCATCAAGGGCCGCCAGCCGCGTGGGTCGCGCGCGGCGATGAGCAGGTTCTCGGTCAGGAACACCATGCTGTACGCCCCGACGACCTGATCCAGCGCGGCGATGATGCGCTGCACCGGATCGCCGTGTCCGCGCGCGATGAGGTGCGTCACCACCTCCGTGTCCGTCGTGGACTGGAAGATGATGCCCTCGGACTCCAGGCGGTTGCGCAAGCCCTGCGCGTTCACCAGGTTGCCGTTGTGCGCGATGGCGATCGGCCCCCGCGCGTATTCCACCGCGAAGGGCTGCGCGTTCTTGATGTGCGACGAGCCGGTCGTCGAGTAGCGCACGTGGCCGATGGCGGCGTGGCCGACGAGGCGCGACAGGTTTTCCTCGTTGAACACGTGGCCGACAAGACCCATGTCGCGGTGCACGTAGCTGCGCTCGCCGTCGTGGCTGACGATACCGGCGGACTCCTGCCCGCGATGCTGCAACGCCTGCAGGGCGAGATAGGCGAAGTTCGCCGCCTCGTCGTTGCCGAAGATGCCGACGACGCCGCACTCGTCCTTGAAGTGCTCGTCGTGCGGATCAGCCATCCTGTTTTTCGAATACCCGTTCAAAAATTTTCTCCACGTGACGCACCTGAATGGCCGGATCGAGCGCGGCGCGGATCGCCGCCTCGTCGATGCGGCCGGTGATGTCCTTGTCGGAAAGCAGCTCGGTCAGGAAATCCGCGCCCGTCTCCCAGACCTTCATGGCGTTCCGCTGCACCATGCGGTAGGCGTCCTCGCGGCGCACGCCCTGCTTCACGAGATGAAGCAGAATCGTCTGCGAGGCGTACAGCCCGCCCGTCCGCTCCATATTCTCGCGCATTTTGTCCGGATACACGACCAGTCCGCCGACGATCTCGTTTGCGCGGTGGAGCATGAAATCCAGCGTGATCGTCGCATCCGGGCCGATCACGCGCTCCACGGACGAATGGCTGATGTCCCGTTCGTGCCAAAGCGCCTGATTTTCGAAGGCCGCGATCGCATTCGAACGCACCAGCCGCGCAAGACCGCTTACGTTTTCAGAGAGGACCGGATTGCGTTTGTGGGGCATGGCCGAGCTGCCCTTCTGCCCCGCGTGGAATTTTTCCTCGGCCTCATACACTTCGGTGCGCTGCAAATGACGCACTTCCACCGCGATCTTTTCGAGCGTGCCGGCGACTACGGCGCACTGCGCGAAAAACTCCGCGTGCCGGTCGCGTTGCACGATCTGGCTCGACGCGGGCGCGAACGCGAGGCCGAGCGATTGGCACGCCGCTTCCTCGATCGACGGCGGCAGGTGCGCAAAGGTGCCGACCGCACCGGAGATCTTGCCGACGGCAACGCGAGAGCGCGCGGCGACAAGGCGTTCGCGGTTGCGCCGCATCTCGTCGTACCAGATCGCGAGCTTGTGGCCGAAGGTGATGGGTTCCGCGTGGATGCCGTGCGAGCGGCCCATCTGCAACGTGTCCTTGAACTCGTACGCACGCGTCTTGAGCGTTGCCATGAACTTGTCGATGCCGGCGACGAGCAGATCGCAAGCCTGGGCAAGCTGCATCGCGAACGCGGTGTCGAGCACGTCGGAGCTTGTCATGCCCCAGTGCAGCCAGCGCGCGTCCTCGCCGACGGACTCCGCGACGTTCGTCAGAAACGCGATTACGTCGTGGCGCGTTTCCTTTTCGATCTCGAGCACGCGCGCGGGATCGAAACTCGCCTTTTTCTTGATCGTCTCCACCGCCTCGCGCGGCACGAGGCCCTCGGCCGCCATCGCCTCCGCAGCGGCGATCTCCACGGCAAGCCACGCGGCAAAGCGGTTTTCGTCGGACCAGATTCGCGCCATCTCCGGGCGCGTGTAACGCGGGATCATGCGGGCGCCCCTGGCCGGGCGCGAGCGGCGAACAACCGCATCAGAACAACGACCCGGTGGCGGCGAGCGCCGGCACGGCATGCGTGGGAGCGGGCGCGGGCTCGGCGAAAACGGCCTCGCCGATCTCGTGCTGCGCGGCGACGAGCAGGCGGCAGTCGGGAAGAATCTCGTCGAGCACGTGGCGCATGCCGGACGCGGCGATTTTTGGCGTGTTGTTCGTTTCGGAAAGATGACCGAGCACGACGGTGTGCAAGCCGGGATGCGCCACGTCGCGCACCAGCTCCTGCGCCTCCTCGTTGGAGAGGTGTCCGAATTTTCCCCGCACGCGGCGCTTCACGTCACGCGGGTACGGGCCGTCCTCCAGCATTTGGACATCGTGGTTCGACTCGACGACGAGCACGTTCGCCTCACGGATGCGCTCGCGCACCAGGCGCGTCACGATGCCGAGATCCGTGCAAAGCGCGATGCGCCGCCCGGCGTAATCAAACGTGAACATCACCGGATCGATCGCGTCGTGGCTGACCGAAAACGGCCGGATCGAAATGCCGCCGATCGTGAAAGCTTCCGAGGCGGAGATCGGCGTGATCGCCACGCCCGGCTCGTCGCAAAGACGCGGCCCGCGTCGGTAGGGCGACGTGGCGGCTTCCTCGATCGCCCACGTGCGGTAACGAAATCGCCGGGACAGCACCGGAATGCCGCAGATGTGGTCGTGATGCTCGTGCGTGAGAAGGACGCCGTCGATGGATTCCGGCGCGATGCCGGCCGTCGCGAGGCGCAGCGTGATCTGCCTGGCGGACAGGCCCGCATCGACGAGAAGGCGCGTGGAATCCGCCGTGATGACGTAAGCGTTTCCGCCGCTTCCGCTGGCGAGGCTCTGAATGGAAAAGGTCGCCACCAGTTGGCTCTTCCCGGCACGCAAGGGGTGGGGTCAAAGGACGCGATAGGTATACCCGATATGGGGCGGCCGGGGCAACGATGCGGCCGAATTGGGAATGCGGAATTTGGAATGCGGAATGAATCGCAATTCGGCGGTACACGGAGAACACCGAGGAGACACGGAGAACACGGGGGTCCTATTCTTGTTCGATTCTCGGTGCCCTCCGTGGCTTCCCTGTGCGCTCTGTGTACCGCCGGATCACGCCTCCGCTCGGCAGCGCTCCCTGATCGCCTCGATCATCTCGCGCGCGAGGAACGGCACGGCCGCCCACAGGCAGACTTCGCCGATGATGACGAGCGTCATCGCCAGGCGTTGCCGGAAACCAAGCGGCAGGTCCCAGGGCATGTCCATGAACGGAATGACGAGCACGCCCGGAAACCACGTGACGACGTGGATCGCCAAAAGCGTCCAGCCGACGCGCGCGCTTGCGGTGTGCTTGCGTTTGATGAGGCGCGGCATAGGCTCGCTAAAAATCGGGAAGCAGGCCGGCGTCCATGCCGTCCATCATGTCCATGATGTCCATTTTGTCCATCGGCCATCGCACATGAGAGGCTGCTGGCGAACCTTCCGCGAGCATCCGGCCAATCCGCTGATCGAGCCTTTGCGCCGAAGCTGGCTCATCGCCGATCCGTCCGCGATCGCGCCGGACCAAAGCCCCCGACGGCGCGTGGCATGGCGATGTCAGGGCCGCAAACGAAGCCGGCCCGCGCCGAGCGGGTCGGCGAAGTGCGCGGTCGAACCCGCCCCGATATAAACCGCAATTCCCCGGGACCGCGGGCGGCCCGCCTGCTTATGCTGCGATTCACCGCCTCGTCTTCCCGCCGCACCAGCAAATACCACGCGCGTGTCTTCCCGCGCCGGCCCCTCCCCGGGACCGCAGGTGTCCTCACCTGCTTATGCTGCGATTCCCCGTCTCGTCTCCCCGCCTGGGAACGCTGAACGACGGTTCGGCATTTGAAAGCGCGCACCGTGGCACGGCGGTACGAACCGCTCGCTGCCGCTCGCGGCACTGACATCGCAACACACGAAACACGTTGCACCGGCGCGTACGCGACCGCGCACTCCGCTGCGCTGCGTTTGCGGCCCTGACATCGCAGGTGACCCGCCTGCTTTTACCGCAATTCCCCGGGACCGCGGGCGGCCCGCCTGCTTATGCTGCGATTCACCGCCTCGTCTTCCCGCCGCACCAGCAAATACCACGCGAGTGTCTTCCCGCGCCGGCCCCTCCCCGGGACCGCAGGTGTCCTCACCTGCTTATGCTGCGATTCCCCGTCTCGTCTCCCCGCCTGGGAACGCTGAACGCTCGCGGCACCGACATCGCAGCATCGACATCGCGGCACACCGAACACCTCAGCCTTCTATAGATGAATCGGCAAGAACACGTACCGCGCGACGAAAATCCCGGCCAGTCCCCACACCAGCGGATGCACGTCCTTTCGTTTCCCGGCCGCGAGTTTGACGAGCGCGTAGGAGACGAACCCCGCCGCGAAGCCGTGGCTGATCGAAAACGTCAGCGGCATGACGAGGATGGTCAGGAACACGGGCAGCGATTCCGTGAGGTCGTCCCAATCCACACTACGCAAGCCGCGCATCATCAGAAACCCGACGAGGATGAGCGCCGGCGCGGTGACGGGGCGCAGAAAGACGTTCGGGTCCGCGGGCGAGGGCACCGACGCGCCGAACATGGCGACGATCGGTGAAAAGAAGATCGCAACCAGAAACAGCGCGGCGGTCACCACGTTCGCAAGGCCGGTGCGGCCGCCGGCGGACACGCCCGCCGCGGATTCGACGTAGCTTGTCACCGTGCTCGTGCCCAGCACCGCGCCGCCCATCGTCGCGATCGCGTCGGAGGCGAGCGCGCGCGAAGCGCGCGGCAGCTCGCCCTTGCGCAGCATGCCGCCCTGGTGCGTCACGCCGACGAGCGTGCCGATGGTGTCGAACATGTCGACGAAAAGCAGCATCAGGATCGGCGCGACAAACGGCCACGAGAGCGCGTCGACGATGCGCAGCTCGCCGAACGTCGACAGCGTCGGCGGCGCGGACACGACGCCGCCGGAAAAACTGACGATGCCAAGCGGAATGCCGCCAAGCCCCGTCGCCACAAGGCCGATGAGAATCGCGCCGCGCACGCCGCGCGCCAGCAGCGCCGCGGTGAGCGCGACTCCGAAGATCGCCAGCAGCGTCGGCGCGGAAAGAACGTCGCCAAGCTGCACGAACGTCACCGGATGCGCGACGATGACGCCCGCCTCCATGAGCCCGATGACCGCGATGAAAAATCCGATGCCCGCGGCGATGGCGATCTTGAGCGAACCGGGCACGGCGTTCACCACCATCTTGCGGATGCGAAGCGTCGTGAGAATCGTGAAGATCACGCCGGATATAAACACCATGCCAAGCGCGATCTGCCACGGCTCCACGCCCTCGGCGACCTTGTGCTCGGCTTGCAGGCGCGCGACGGCGTTGCAGATCTCGTAGCTGAAAAACGCGTTCAGCCCCATGCCGGGCGCCAGCGCGATGGGGTAGCGCGCGACGACGCCCATGACGATCGTGCCGAACGCGGCCGCCAGGCACGTGGCGACCATGACCGCGCCGAAGTCCATGCGCGCGCCGTTCGCGCTGGCGAGGATCGCGGGGTTCACGACGATGATGTAGGCCATCGTCATGAACGTCGTCACGCCGGCGAGAACCTCCGTGCGAACGGTCGTGCTGTTCGCGGAAAGGCGGAAGGCGCGTTCGAGAAAGTCGGTCATGTGACGCTCACCGCCCGTCTCCGTGCCCGTGCCCGTGCCGGTGCCCGGAAACGCATAGTCTGAAAGTCTGGAAGTCCGGAAGCCTGGAAGGTCATCGCAAGACCGGGCTCCCTAGGGTTGTGGTCCATATCGTCGTGCGTTAGGAGGCGCGTGCGGCTCCCCAACTTCCAAACTCCCCAACTCAAAACTTCAACCAATTCAAAATTTCAACTCCGTTGCAAAAAACAGATACCTGTCCGGCTCGGACTCCTTCGAATCGCCGGACGAGTCCACGTATCGCGCCGCGGTTCCTTCCTGTCGGCCGCCGATCGCAAGGCGCACGAACTTGATTGGTTGCGCGTATACGGCGGCGACGATCATGTCGCGCTCGTCGTTGTACCCCTGCCCGGTGTCCTTATCGTTTTCGATGTCCGGATCGAGGTAGTCGTATCGCCCCACGAGGCCGAATCCGCCGGGGAAGAAGATGTCGGCAAACGCCATCGCGGCGTGCGTCGTGATGTCGCGCCCCGCGTCGAAACGCACCCGCCGGCGCACGCCCTCGACGCCAAGGCCGAAGCCGTAGCCGCTCGCGTGTTTGTAGCGATAACCGACCAGAAGCTGGCGGAAGCTGTCCTGAACCTCGGGCGCGTCGGGCTGCACCGTGTCCTCGCGCAGCGTGCCCATGATCTCGAATCCCTCGAACGCGCGAATCGGCGCGAGCGGCGCGATCCACGCCATCGCCTCGATCGCCTTGCCCGCGTTCTGCTCCGCGGCGAGCTTGCCCTCCCCATTCAGCGCCGCGACGCGCCATGCGCCGAAGCCGCCGGGGATTTCGCTCGCGATCGCGGCGCCCAGGTCGCCGTAGCCGCTGCGGATGAGGCGGTTACGGAAGACGAGGTTCTCCTCGATGTAGCGGTGCTTCCAGTGACGGAAGATCGACGCCACGTACGCGCCGCGGATCATGCCGAAATCGAAATTGAACCAGCGGAACGGCCGGTACGAAAAATACGCGTACGTCAGGTACGCCTCGTACGCGCCCGTCCGTTCGGACGACAGATCGGTCACGACCTGTTGCTCCGATTCGTCCTCGGGCGTGTCGGGATCGTCCGCTTCGCCGCTTGGCACCGTGCCCGTTTCGGCGGAAATCTCGTCCGCGCGCTTGACCGCGAGCACCACGCGCGCAAACCACGTCTGCGTGAGATTCGCGTCGAGCCCGAACCACACGCGGTTCAGGTCGAAGCGGTTCTCGTCGATCTGCTCGAATCGCGGATCGTCGCCGGGATAATTCGAGACGTTGTACTCGTAGAACGCGAGCACCTCCGCCCACGGGCGGATTTCGGGGTCGCCGTATTCGGCGCGCGCGGCGGTCGCGGACAACAACAAACCGACGCACGCCAGAAACGCCGCGCGGGCGAACGGAGCACGTCGGTTCGTAGGAGTGCGGTTATCGCGCGGCATACGTCCCGCTCCGATGAGGAAGAAACGACCCGGAAAGCCCTCCCGTCTTAGGTCAAATCGCGGCGGCGGGCAACAACGGGCAGCGCCGAAGCTCACGGCGGCGCGGGGCATTCCGCGAGCGGTCGATTTTTCTCTTTACGGAACGGGCGATTTTGCCCGAAAATGCGTTTCTGTTTTTTTCATGTTTTTTCGCGCCGCCTCGGGGGGCGCGCAGGAGGAGATTTTATGGCGGCCGGCAAATTGGCCCGCGTGGGCGCAGGCGTCTTCATCGTCGCGGTCATCCTCGTCGTGGCCGCGGTGGGCATGTTCATGACGCGCTTCCCGGATGTCGACGCGCCTCCCGCGTGGAACGTCGAGCCGAGCGCGGAGTTGATCGCGCGCGGACAATATCTCGCGAATCACGTCATGGTCTGCCTGGATTGCCACGGCGAGCGCGAGTGGAACTACTTTTCCGGCCCGATGAAACCGGGCACCGCCGGGCGCGGCGGCGAGGTCTTCAATCACGACATGGGCATCCCCGGCGAGATCTATTCGAAGAACATCACGCCCGCCGGCATCGGCGACTGGTCCGACGGCGAGATCGCGCGTGCCGTCACGTCCGGCGTATCGAAGGACGGCACGTCGCTGTTTCCCATCATGCCCTGGCCGTATTACGCACAGGCATCCGAGGACGACATCCGCGCGGTGATCGCGTACATCCGCACGCTCTCGCCGAAGGAATACACCGCGCCGCCGCGCGAGCTCGATTTTCCGCTGAACATCATCGTCCGCACGATGCCAAAGCCGATGAACCTGCGGCCCGAAACGCCCAAACCGGGCGACGCGGATTACGGCAAGTACACCGTGACGATCGCGGGGTGCGTCGAATGCCATACGCAGGTGAACGACAAGGGGCAGATCCTCGCGGGCCGCGAGTTCGCGGGCGGGCGCGAGTTCAAGGGCTCGGGGCTGGACGTGCGTTCGGCGAACATCTCCCCGGACGAGGAGACGGGCATCGGCGGCTGGACGAAGGAGGACTTCGTGCTGCGTTTCAAGGGATTCGACAGCCCCGAGGCCGCCAAGCTCCCGCCGGATGCGATGGGCTACCAGACCGTCATGCCCTGGCTGATGTACGCGGGCATGACCGAGGATGACCTCGGCGCGATCTACGACTATCTGCGTACCGTTCCCGCGATCAAGAACAGCGTGCAGATCGGCCGACCGCGCACCACGCCGCCGTCGGCGCTCCCGAAGGCGCCGGAACCCGCTGCCGAGGCGCCGGCCCAAGGAGCCGATGCGCCCGCCGGAGATACCGAGGCGCCGCCCGAAGCCGAGGCGGCGCCCAAATAAGATCCTACGGCGCAACGAAAGGCAGGTCGCGCTTGCCTCGGCGCAGCACGCCCGCCGGGCGCGTTTCCTCGGCGTGGCGGCGCGCCCACGCGTTTTGTGGGGAGCGGCGCAGGGCTTCGCGATATTCCGCGTATGCCTCGTCGAGGCGATCCGCCTTTTGCGCCGCGCGGCCGCGCTTGTAGGAAAGGCGCGAGAGATCGCGCGCGACGCCGATGACAACCGCATCGCGGTGATTCACACGCCGGGCGAGCACGACGAGATCGGCCGCCCGCGTCTCGTCGCCGGCGTCGCGATACGCGCGCGCGGCCTTCGCGACGCCGTCGACAAACACCTTTTTCGCCTCGGCAACCCGCCCTCTTTCCGCGCGACGCAGCCGGTACGTGTCTAGCAGACGCAGCGTCTCGCGCGCGACGAACGGATCGCGGCGCGTTTGTTCGGCAATGCTCGCGATGTGCTCGGCGATGGCGGTTGCGGTTTCGTCTTTCGATACGGCGAACGAGGCGCCGGGAACGTCGGAAATTGAAGATTGACGATTGAAGATTGAAGATTGATCGGGATCGGCGTTGTTTGAGTCGAAATTCGGTTGTGTCGTGGTCGGCACGCCGTTCCAATCAGGCTCGGGGGCGATGATGCGGCGGTGTTCGGGCCGCTTGAGCGGCGGCTTGCCGGCCTCATCTTCGTCGAGCACGCGCACGGCAAGCGACCACACGCCCTCGGGCACGCTTTTCGGCACGCGCATCTTGACCAGATCGACGACCTTCTCGCCGGGATGCCACTCGCTTGTCAGATACCAATCCTGCGCCAGGTGGCGCTTTTGGCTCGCGCGCGTTGCGCCCTCGGGATCGACGAGCGCGTATTCGACCGCGATATCGCCGGCGGGCTTTTGCATCGCCTGCCACACGATGCGAAAACGCACAGTGTCGCGCGCGCGCACCGGGTTCGGATATGCCGACGCGTTGACGATCGCCACGCCGCCGCCCACGGGCAGCGGGTCGAACGTCGCCTCGTCCGGCGGCGCGAGAACAAGCGCCTTGCGCACGAAGTTGCCGTTCGGCCGCTCCCACCCGAGGCGCCGATCTTGCGGAAGCAGGATCCAGTCCTTGAGCAGACGCGGGTGCGTCGTGATGTGGCTGCCCCGGCCAAAACCCTCGCGCGCGTGCAGGAAATCCGGGCGCGTCTCCGTAAAGACGTAATCGTCGACGAACGTCTCGTCCCACTGGTTGATGCCGAACGGCACGTCGCAGAGCTTGCCCACGTCGTAGATCACCATCCCGCTTGCCGCGCCGATACCGCCCATGTCCACGTCGAGGATCGAGCCGGGCACAAGGTCGATCGCGTCGGCCATCTCGCGAAAATACGCGCCGCGCGTCTGGAGCTTGTACGTGTTGACGATCGGTTTTTGCAGGAACTTGTTCAGGTGTTTTCTCGTCGCCGGAAACTGCGGAAAAAGAACGACGCCGAAAACGCCGAGCGTGACGGCGAAGGCGGCGATGAGGCGGCGCCATCGCCGCGACGGGGGTTCGTCATCGAGCGGCGGTCCCACGCGGTTCGCAAGTGACCCGAGGCGCGCCGCGCCGATGGCGGCAAGCGGCACGAGAAGGAAGGTGACGGTCGAACAGAAGCGCCACTCTTCCATCCAGTCGCCGCGCGCGTACACCGGAAAAAAGCATGCGAACAAAAGCGCGCCGAACGCGAACAGCGCCCCGCGTCCGAATCGGCGGCAGACCGGCGCGATCGCCGCGAGCGCGAACACCATCGCGTAGCCGTAGGCGTCGATGTAGTCGAGCAGGTAGTTCCAGCCGTGCGTCTTGAGGTTTGTCAGATCGTCGAGGTTCGCGTCGCTGGTCTTGCCGTAGAACGTGTTCGGCAGCGGCCACGCGAAATACGCATAGCGGATCGCCTGATACACGACGTACGGCGCGAGAAACGAAAGCGCGAACACGATATGCCGGCGTTCGATTTTTCGGCGCGGCACGATTTCCGTGGCGATGACGAAAAGCCCCGCTAGGCCGCCGTACGCGACGCCCTCCGGCCGCGTGATCGCGGCGAGAAAAAACAGGACGCCGGAGAACGGCCGCGCATCGGGATTGGCCCGTTCGCGCGCGAATAACGCGACGGCGCCGACGAGCGTCGCGGCGAACAGGCCGTTCTCGAGGCCCGCGATCGACCAGATGACAACCGTGCCCGCGCCGGCGATGAAAGGCGGAATGGCGAGCCCCGCGAAACGCAGCCGCCCGCCCACCGTCCAGAAGAACAGCATGCCCGCGAAGAACATTGCGACGCCCGACGACGCAAGGCCAAGCGGCCGGGGCACGTCGAACGGGTCCACGCCCATCTTCGCGAAGACCGCGATCGCGAAGGTCCATAACGGGTTGGAGTAGCCCTCAACGCGCTCGCCGTCCGGGTAATACACCGCGCCCTCGCCGGAGGCGATGTATTTGGCGAACACGACGCTGATGCCCGCGTCCTCGACGAGGTAGCGGTCCTTGCCCGACGCAAGCGACTCCGTGCGCGCGTGGATCCACGACACGCAAAACGCGCACATCACGGCAAGCGCGGCGGCGTACGCGAGCGTCGCGCGTCTTTCGTCGGTTGCCTCAGAGGATGCGCTCATTCAACAGGAGCGACTTGCGATGACATTCCACATTCCCAATTCCCAATTCCCAATTACTCTTTTGCCATCGTCGGATCGCCGCCCTCTTCGCGCGCGAGAAGCCACAGAAAATCGGAGAGGCGGTTGAACCACACGAGCACGTGGCGGTTTTCGAGCAAACCGTCGCGCACAAGGCGCGTGATCTTGCGTTCGCAGCGCCGCGCGACCGTGCGCGCGTGATCCAGATGCGCGGAGCAAAGCGTGCCGCCCGTGACGACAAAGCCCTTGGGCATCTCGATGCGTTCCTCGAGCGCGTCGCGGCGAGCGTCCATCTCGGCAACGAACGCCTCGTCCACGCGCACGGGCAGTTTGTCGAGCTTTTTGGCCGTCGTCGCGATCTCGGAGCTGATCGGGAACATCGAGCGCTGAAGCCACAGCAATGTCTCGCGCGTCGAGTCCATACGCGCATGCAGGCGCGCGATGCCAAGGACGCTTTCGAGCTCGTCCACGTCGCCGTAGGTGTCCGGGCGCGGATCGTCCTTCGGGACGCGCTCGCCCGAATACAGGCTCGTCAGGCCCTCGTCGCCGCGTTTGGTGGTGATGGAAAATTTGGCCATGGGTAAAACCTTTCAATCGAAAATCCGCGCTCGTTGCGTGCGCGATCGAAGCCCGGATGACACGGACGTCATGGACATCATGGACTTGATGGACTGGATGGACATGGACAGGCCGCACGGTGAATCCTGAACCCCGTTCTCATTTCGTGTAATCGATTTCGATCCGAAGATCCTCGCCCGGTCCCGCGGACAGTGGCGCGAACGTCAACCGCGTGCGACCGTCGCCGGTATCGGATGCCGGCGAAGCCGGCACGCCATTGACGCGAACGGCGCCGACCGTGCCTTCCACCGACACCACCGCGTCGACGCCAAGCGGCGCACTCGTGTTGCTCACCGCGACGGTTCGCGTGGCGCCGTCGTCGTCCACTTCGAGGTCGAACGAAATATCGCCGGCGCGTGCATCCTCGATGCCGACCTGCGTGATGCCATCCGGCAGATGCGGCGCGATCGCGATGCGTCCCTCGGGCGCGTTCAGCGTGAGTCCCAACAGATATTGCAGAATCGCCGCCGCGTCGATGCCGCCTTCCCACGCGCGGTAACGCGCGGTGAGATCGACGAGAAGTCCGAAAGGCTCCTGAAGATACGTCAGGCGCGAGAAGTCGTCGACGATCATCGCCTCGCTGACGTTGCCCGCATCGTTGAAGAAATCGTCGTACGTCAGAAACATGGCTTCGGCGCGCGGATCGTCGATGCGCGCAAGCGCGGAAAGAACGTAACCGTACGTCATGCCCGTGACGAGCCCGTCGTTGATGCCGAGCGCGCCAAGAAGCGGCTTGTAGTAGCTCGCGAGCGGCGAATGGAAAAAGCCGTCTTTCTCCGCGAGGGCGTCGATGGTGTTGCGCAGATTTTCCGCGACGCGATCGGGATCGACCTTCGATTCGTAACCCATCCATAGCGGGATTGTATTCACATCCTCGTACGGCATGTCGTTGGGCAGAAGCGTCGTCTTGTCGACGAGCGTCGCGTAGTACCCCTTGCCGGCAAGCCAATATGTGTTTTCGAGGCAGCCGCGCACGGCGTCCGCGTATCCGCGATATTCGTCGGCGTCCGCGGTGTAACCGAGTTCGTCGGCGATGTCCGCGAGAAATTCCGCCGCGATGACGTAGAGGAACGACGAGTTCGCCGAGTAATACGTGTCGCCGAACTCATCGAACAGCCACTGCCCGAACGCGACCGCCATCAATAGGCGAAACGTCTCGTCGCCGGAGAAGTCGATGTAGCAGCCCTCGTGCAGCGTCTGCACGAGAATCGCGCGCCGCAGCAGGCCGTAGCGCTCCTCGAGCCGGTCGAGGTCACCCGTGGCGCGGTAATATTCCCGATAGCGCAGCACGATGTAGCTTGGCTGCTCGCCCGCGTTGCGCCCGGTGCCCGGCGGCAACGCGTCCCAGTCAGGCTCCGAGGGAAGCGAAGGCAATTCGATGTCGAGCGCGTACGAGTTGCCGATATCGCCGCGCTGCAAAATGGCGAGCCACTCATAATCGAGCATGCGGCCAAACGCCTCGAACTGCCCCACGAGCGGATAAAGGACGCTCGTGCCCATCATGTCGCGCGTCCACGTGCGGCTGTATTCCCCCATCGCGCCGACGCCGCCGGTAAACGAGGTCTGCACGCGGTTGACGACCATCTGCTCCTCGATGATGTCCGAAAGGCGCGGGTCGCTCGTGGAGACGCGCGCGCCGCCCGCGAAAAATCCTTTCCACGAATCGAGGGTGGCGGTCAGCAGGACATCCGCGTCCGCTTCGTCCACCGCGTTGAACACCGCGTGCGGATCGCCGCCCTTCGCGTAAGCGACCGCGAACGCCGCGACGGCTTCTTCCCCCGGCGCGAGCGGCGGGACGATCCAGTCGACGTTTCCGCCCTGCGCCGGCGCGTCGATCCAACCGGCAACCATCTGCCGGCCGTCCGCGCCGATGGTCTCGTTGAGCCGGCCGTAGATATTTTGGGCGAGGGGCGCACTTGCCGCGATCGACAGATCGTCGATGACCGTGTCCGACCGGTTCCAGACGACGAACACGCGCACGATCGCGTCGGCGAGCGCCGTGCCGTCGATCCCGTCGCCTTCCGGCGCGAAATCAATCGCCCAGAGATCGAATTGCAGGCCCGCGAGCTTCATGACGACAACGCCCGTGCCGCGCGGACGGCGGGCGTCCTGCGTCTGAAATCCTATGGGCGATTCGCCGCGCGACGCCTGGAAGCGAAGGTCCGAGAAGAAACGCTCGTACTTCTCGTAGTTTGGGCCGATGTGATTCCGGATCTCGAGAAACTGGTCGCTCGACGCGACCAGCGCGAACGCGCGCCCGTTGCCAAGCCCGCGCGGCGCGATTTGGCCGAGCCGTTTGGGATTTGCCGCGTCGTAACGCCCGACCCACGAGGAAAAGTCGGTCAAGCGTGGGCGCTCCCGCAAAAACGGCGGCAACGGCTCGGCGTCGTCATCCGCCGCATCGTCGTCGAAGTCGTCATCAAGGGTGTCGTCGTCCGACGCGGTATCATCATCGTCCGCGTCGTTGTCATCCGCGTCGTCGTCAATGGCCGTGTCGTCGTCGCCGCCGGTCACGGAATCGTCATCGTCGTCGCCGCAGGTGCATCCGGCCGCGAAAACGAGCGAAACGAGCGTAAGGAATCCCACCGCGACACCGGCGGCACGCATGGCCGTTGCCTGTATTTGCCGCCCCGGATTGTGATAAAGTTCGTCCGTCATGGCGCGCATATTACGGCGACTTCGCCCCGCGCGTCTCCCCCTGTCGGACATTGGCTCCGCATGATGCGCGATGCCGCGCGGCGGCCGGATTTTGGCCGGTCGCGGCCGCGCTCGCGGTGGGCCGGGGGGAACTATTGACGGAACGCCGGTGTCCGGGCCAACTGAACCGCCCCGCGTTTTCAGGCGCGGCGCACGCGGCATCGCCGCGTCGAGAAAAAGGAAAAAGAAAAGACATGATTGGCACACATTCGGCCACGTTTGGCTGTTTGCGCCTTGTCGGAGCGATGGCCGTGGCGATCGCCCTGTTTTTTGCCGGCGCGGCGCACCCGGCGCACGCCGAGGACAAGGACGCCGTCGTCTCCGCGATGCGCGCCGAACTCGAACGCGCCCGCACGCTTCGCACCGAAAACTACGAATCGCCGTATTTCGTCGCCTACCACATGCAAAGCTCGCGCATGAAATCGCTGTCCGCGCGGTTTGGCGCGATTTTCAACGATTACGAGAGAAGCAACCGCAATCTCTACGTCGAGCTGCGCGTCGGCGACTACGAGATGGACTCTTCCGGCAAAGGCGGTTTTCGCTGGAGCTTCGACCCGGACATGGATTTCCAGGAGGTCTATCGCCGGTACGACGGGCCGATCGAAGACGACGCGGACGCGATCCGCGCGCAGTTCTGGCTCGCCACGGACCAGGCTTACAAAAACGCGCTGTCGAACTTCATGTCCAAAAAGGGCAAGTCGATCTATGCCGCGCCGCCGAACGAAGAGGAAAGCTACGACGACTTCTCCCGCGAGGAGCCGCGCGTCCATCGCGGCAAGGACCTCTCGCTCGCGTTCGACAAGGAGCGCTGGGCGACCTTCCTGAAGAAGCTCTCCGACGAATTGACGAGCGAGCCGGGACTCGTGGAGCACGAAATCCGCGTCACCGCCGAAATCGAAACGCGCTACTTCGTGAACACCGAGGGCGCGGTGATCGTCGACGACGACGCACTTTTGACCTTCTACGCCTGGGCGCGCGCCTATGCGCCGGACGGCATGGAATTGACGCACAACGTCGTGCGCTACGCGGGCTCCGACGAGATGGCGCATCCGTTCGACGATCTGCGCCGCGCGACGCGCCTGATGGTGGACGAGCTTCTCGCGCTGCGCGAGGCGCCGATCATCGATCCCTACACCGGCCCGGCGATCCTGGACGCGCAGACGACGGGCGTCTTCTTCCACGAGGCGATCGGTCACCGGCTCGAGGGCGAACGCATGCGCGACACGCAGGAAGGCCAGACCTTCAAGGGCAAGGTCGAGGATCCCATCCTGCCGCCGTACATTTCGATCTACGACGATCCGACACTGGAGTCCGCGTTCGGTGAGGAATTGAACGGCCACTACGCGTTCGACAGCGAAGGCGTTCCGGCCGAGCGCGTCACGCTCGTGAAGGACGGCGTGCTGCAAAACTTCCTGATGTCGCGCGCGCCGATCCCGGGGTTTGTGAAATCCAACGGGCACGGCCGCTCGAACGGGCATTTCGACCCGATGGGACGCATGGCGGTGACCATCGTCGAAAGCGCGCGCACGATGCCCTTCGACAAGTTGAAAAAGGAGCTGATCGCGGAAGTGAAGCGGCAGCGGAAACCGTACGGACTCATTCTCAAACGATCGCAAGGGGGAGAGACGAGCACCTCGCGCGTCAACTTCCAGGCGTTCGCCAACAAGCCGACGCTGATCTACAAGGTCGATCCGGCGACCGGCAAGGAAACGCTCGTTCGCGGCGCGGAGCTTGTCGGCACGCCGCTCGTGTCGATCAGCAAGATCATCGCGACCGGCGAAGAGCCGGGCGTGTTCAACGGGTTCTGCGGCGCCGAGTCCGGCATGGTGCCGGTATCGGCGATCGCGCCGCCGGCGCTCGTCTCGGAGATCGAGTTGCAGCGCACGGGCCAGCAGTTGAAACGCCCGCCGATCCTTCCGCCGCCGTTCGCCACCACGGCGCCCGCCGTAACGACGCCATCCGGCGAGGAAGCCGCGCCCGCGCCCACGCCCGCCGGCGACACCGCGCCGCCCGTGGCCGGGTAGCGATTCGTTCATGACGGGCGACGGGGCGAGCGATAAGGAGAGGCGCGGCGCGCTCGCCCTGTCGTATCTCGCCTTTCGCGAAAAAAACGGCATCGGCCCGGCAACCGTCGCGCGCCTGATCCGCGAATTCGGCGGCACCGCCGCCGTGCTCGAACGCCCGGCGTCCGATCTGCGCGAAGCGGGGATCGCCGAGGACGCGGCGAAGGCCGTCGCGGGCTTTCAGGCGTGGGACGAGGTCGACAAGGCCGAAAACGCCCTGCGTCTTTGCGGAGCGCGCGTCGTCGTTATTGGTGATGACGAATATCCCGTTCCGCTTGCGGCCATCGATCCGCCGCCGCCCATCCTTTATATACAAGGAAGCTGGACGGCGGCGGACGCCCTTTCGGTGTCGGTTGTCGGATCGCGCAAGCCGACCGAATACGGCACGCGGATCGGGCGCGTCCTTTCGCGGCAGATCGCGGAATGTGGCGTCACGATCGTCTCGGGCCTTGCGTACGGCATCGATGCCGCCGCGCACGCGGGGGCGCTCGAGGCCGCGGGCGGGCGAACGATCGCGGTGTTGGGATCGGGCATCGACAGGCCGTATCCGGCGGAAAACGCTTCGCTTTCGCGAAAGATCGCGTCGCAAGGCGCGGTGATTTCGGAGTTTTTTCCCGGCACGGCGCCCGTGCCGGCAAACTTCCCGATCCGCAACCGCATCATCGCCGGCCTTTCGATGGGGGTGCTTGTCGTGGAGGCGGGTGACAAGAGCGGAACGATGATTACGGTTCGATACGGCGCCGAACAGGGCAAGCCGATCTTCGGGGTGCCCGGGCCGATCGACGCGCCGATGTCGGCGGGGCCGCATCGGCTGATCCGCGACGGCGCGACGCCGGTATTCGAGGCGCTCGACGTGGTCGGCGCGATCGTGCCGGAATTCGCGCGCCGCGAGTCGCTCGCGCTGCCGTCGCCGCCGTCACCCGGCGAGGTCATCCGTCGCCTTGGCTTGACAGGTGACGCCGCGCTTGTGGTAGAAGCCCTAACCCGTGAGCCGCGCCATGTGGACGAAATCGCGGCCGCGACGGGCCTTGCCGCCGCCGCACTATCGGCGCTTTTGCTCGACCTGGAGATCCGCGGCGCCGCCGCCGCGCATCCCGGAAAACGTTATACGCTGAATCCGGAGTCCCGATGAGCCGCACGCTTTTGATCGTCGAATCGCCCGCCAAGGCCCGCACCCTGGACAAATACCTGGGCAAGGACTTCACCGTGAAGGCGAGCGTCGGCCACATCCGCGACCTGCCGGTCAAGGAACTCGGCGTCGAGCCGGAAAACGAATTCGCGGTCAAATACGTCACGATCAAGGGCAAGGAAAAGGTCATCAAGGAGCTCCGCTCCGCGGCGAAAAACGCGGACACCATCCTGCTCGGACCCGACCCGGACCGCGAGGGCGAGGCCATCGCCTGGCATCTGGCCGAGGCGCTCGGCATCAAGGACAAGCCCGTCCGCCGCGTTATGTTCAACGAGATCACGCGCCGTGCCGTGCAGGAGGCCGTGGCGCACCCGCTCGACCTCGACGAAAACAAGTTCCAGAGCCAGCAGACCCGCCGCATCCTCGACCGCCTGGTGGGATACAAACTTTCGCCGTTCCTGTGGCGCAAGGTGAAACCGGGCCTTTCGGCCGGGCGCGTGCAGTCGGTGGCCGTGCGCATCGTGATGGAGCGCGAGGAGGAGATCCGCGCGTTCACCCCGCGCGAATATTGGGTCATCACCGCGGACCTTGCTGCCGACGTGCCGCCGCCATTCACCGCGCGGCTGGCCAAAGTCAACGGCCAAAAGCCCGATGTCGGCAACGCCGACGCCGCGGCCAAGGTGAAGGCCGCGCTCCTTGGCGGCAAGATCGTCGTCGCGTCCATCGACAGCAAGGAAGTGTCGCGCAAGGCCGCGCCGCCGTTCATCACAAGCACGATGCAGCAGGCGGCGAGCGGACAGCTTCGCATGTCGCCGCGCCAGACGATGGCCATCGCGCAGCAGCTTTACGAGGGCGTGTCCGTCGGCGGCGACGGGCCGGAGGGCCTCATCACCTACATGCGTACGGACTCCGTGCGCATCGCGCCGGAGGCGCAGCAAGCGGCGGCGGAATACATCCGCGCGACGTGGGGCGCCGCGTATCTGCCCGATAAACCGAATTTCTACAAAAGCGCCAAGCGCGCCCAGGAGGCGCACGAGGCGATCCGCCCGACGCGATTTGACCTGCCGCCCAAAGCCGTCGAGGGCAAGCTTTCGCCCGAGCAGATGAAGCTCTACCGCCTGGTTTGGAACCGCTTTTTCGCCTCGCAGATGGCGCCCGCGCGCTTCGCGCAAAAGACCATCGAGGCCGCGTGCGGCGGGGAATACACGCTGGCCGCGACGAGCACCGAGGAGGTCTTTGCCGGGCATCTCGCCGCGACGCGCGAGGGCGTTTACGAATACGATCGCCGCGACAGCGCGGGCGACGCGTCCGACACCCCCGGCCGCCGCGCGACCGACCACGCGACGGCCGTCGAGCTGCCGAAGGTCAAGCCGGGCGACGCGCTGACCTGCAAGGACGTGAAGACCGAGCAGAAGTTCACGCAGCCGCCTTCGCGCTACTCCGAGGCCGCGCTCATCCGCGCGCTCGAGGAGCAGGGCATCGGCCGGCCGTCCACGTACGCGACAATCATGGGCACGATCGTGGAGAAGGGCTACGCCGAAAAGATGCAGGGCCTGCTTCGTCCGACCCCTTTGGGCGAGGTGGTGACGCAGCTTCTCATCGATGCGTTCCCCTCCATCATGGAAGTGGGTTTCACCGCGAACATGGAAGAGCAGCTCGACGAGATCGAAGACGGATCGCGCAAACCGAACGCCATGCTGACGGCGTTTTACGGCCCGTTCGAAAACCTTCTGACCAGTGCGAACGAACATCTGAAGGATTTCAAGCTCAAGGGCCAGCTCACGGACATCAAGTGCGAAAAGTGCGGCAGCCCGATGGGAATCAAGTTCGGCAAGAGCGGTGCGTTCCTCGCATGTTCCAAATACCCGGATTGCCAGAACGCCAAGAACTTCATCCGCGACGAGAACGGCGAGATCGTCATCGTCAAGGACGAGACGACGGACGTCACGTGCGACAAATGCGGCAAGCCCATGGTGCGTCGCCAGGGACGTTTCGGCCCGTATCTCGCGTGCACGGGATACCCCGACTGCAAGAACACGGTGTCGCTCAAGGAGAAAAAGCCGGACCCGTTGTACGAGGTCAAAAAGGGCGCCGAGCCGCCCTGCCCCACGTGCGAAAAGCCGATGAAGCTGCGCGTCTCGAAATACGGCTCGCACTTCTGGAGTTGCTCGACCTATCCCAAGTGCCGCGGCACCGCGCCGTTCGATACGGGCTTTGCCTGCCCGATCGACGGCTGCGAAGGCACGCTCATCGAGCGCCTGCCGCGCCGCGGCGGCCCGAACAAGAAACCGTTCTGGGCGTGCGGCAAGTGCGAACTGCTGCTCAACGAGCGCCCGCTTCCGATCCCCTGCCCGATGTGCAAATCGCCCTGGACGCAGGAGACGACGCCTCCCGCGCCCGGCAAGGGCCCCGAAGAGATGAAGTGCCCGAAGTGCGAGGCGATCTTCGATTCGCCCGCGATGCCCAAGGAAGGCGCGGCGAATAAGCCGGATACGGCTCGCGCGGCGAGCGAAGCGGGAAGCTAGCGGACAGCGACGAACAGAGCCGCGCGCGCCCGGCACGCCGAAGCCTTGGCGAAGGCGGGTCAGCAAGCGGCCTCCCCGTCCGACCCTTGAGACGGCCTCGCGGAAGAACCACCAACGCAAATCGGAAGCGCGCCTTCGGCGCGCGCGTTTATAAGCAGGTGAGGACACCTGCGGTCCCGGGGTGACGCCGTCGCGGCAATACACGCCGGTGATCTTTGACAGCGCACCGGGAAGACGCGATTGTTTCAAAGCGGGCGGGCCGCCCGCGGTCGCGGGAACGACATGAGCGATTTCGACATCACCATCATCGGCGCGGGAATGGCTGGCAGCGAGGCCGCGCAGGCGTGCGCGCGAGCGGGGATTCGCGTGCGTCTTGTGGAGCGCAAACCCGCCGCGTTTTCGCCCGCCCATAATTTGCCCGGCCCGGCGGAGATGGTGTGCTCCAACTCGTTCGGATCGCTCGATCCGCACACGGGGTCGGGGCTGCTCAAGCGCGAGATGGACCTTCTCGGCTCCATCCTGCTCGACGCGGGGCGCGACGCGGCCGTGCCGGCCGGCGGATCGCTGGCCGTCGATCGCGCCGCGCTGTCCGACCACGTTCGCGCGCGGCTTGCCGATTTTGGCGTGTCGATTGAAACCGGCGAGCCGGATCGCCTGCCCGATTCCCCCGCCATCGTCGCGACCGGCCCCCTGACCGCGGACGATCTCGCGGCGGACCTGGCACGCGTCACGGGAAGCGAGCACCTGTTTTTCTTCGATGCGACAAGCCCCATCGTCGCGGGCGAGTCGATCGACCGATCCGTCGTGTACGCCGCCTCACGCTGGGACAAGGGCGAGCCGGATTTCCTGAACTGCCCCATGACCGAAGAGCAGTACGCCGCGTTTCTCGCCGCGCTGCGCGAGGCCGAGAAGGTCACGCCGCGCGAGTTTGAGGGCGCGCGCCTGTTCGAGGCCTGCCAGCCAATCGAAGACCTGGCCGCGCGCGGCGACAAGACGCTCGCATTCGGGCCGATGCGCCCGGTCGGCCTCGTCGATCCGCGCACCGGCCGGCGGCCGCACGCGGTCGTGCAACTCCGGCGCGAGGACGCGGACGGCGAGAGCTGGAGCATCGTCGGCTTCCAGACGCGCATGAAACACGGCGACCAGAAGCGCGTGCTGCGGATGATCCCCGGCCTCGCGAACGCCCAGTTTCATCGCCTTGGCGTCATCCACCGCAACACCTACGTCGACGGACCGCGCGTGCTCGATGAAACGCTGCGCCTTCGCGCGCGGCCGTTGGTGCGTCTGGCGGGCCAGATAACGGGCGTCGAGGGCTATCTGGAAAGCGGCGCGTGCGGTCTTCTCGCCGGGCTTTTCGCGGCGGCCCAGCTTCGCGGCGTCACGATTCCCGCGCCCGGCCCGGCGACGATGCTTGGTGCGCTGCTGCGTCATGTCACCGCGTCCGATGCGCGGCCGTTCATGCCGATGAACGCGAATTTCGGCCTATTGCCCGCGATCGAAGGCCGCGCCAAAAAGGCCGACCGCAAGGCGAAAAAGTCCGAACGCGCGTTGTCGGAGGGCACCGCGTGGGCGGCGACGGTGCGCGAGCGGTTGTTTGGCGAGGCCGAGCTATCAGCGAGCAAAGCACACCTTTGACCTCGTACCTCGGGCAAAAGTGTGGCACCCGCGATTCGTCGCGGGCGTCCGCCACCTTGGCTTGGCTGCAAAGGAATTCGCCATTCGTCACTCGAAACCCGACATTCGTTCGTTGACACTCCCCATACCGGGCCTTACCTTTTGCGTGCTTTGTCCACACCCGCCCCAACGCACCCCCTCATCGGAAAGTTCCTTGAAGAGCTTCGGCTCGAAAAGGACGCGCCCGTGACGACACTCGACGCGTATCGCTGCGATCTGACGCAGTTTGCCGAGTTCGTTTCGGCCGAAGGGCTCATCAAGGGCGATCCGCCGAACCTCGCGCGCGCAGGAAAGCTCGGCGTGCGCGCGTTTATCGCCAGCCGTGCGGGCAAGGACGCGCCGTCGAGCGTGCGCCGCAAACTTTCGGCGATCCGCCGTTTTTACAACTATTTACGCAAGCGCGGCCTCGCGGACGAAAACCCCGCGCGGCTGGTGCGCGGCCCGAAAAAGGAAAAACGCCTGCCCGAGTATCTGACCGCGGATGAAACCGCCGCCCTGCTCGATCGCGCACCGGACGATCGCCACCGCCTGCGCAACCTGGCGCTGCTCGAACTGCTCTATAGCTCCGGCGCGCGCATCTCCGAGGCGACGGGCGCCGATGTCGCGGATGCGGACCTTCAGACGGGTGTGCTTCGCGTGATGGGCAAGCGGCGAAAACCGCGACTGGTGATGATCGGCAGACCCGCCGCGCAGGCGATTTCCGCATACATCGCGGCGACCGTGGACGAGCGCCGCAAGGAATACGGCGACGCGGGCGGCGGCCCGCTGTTTTTGTCGGCGCGCGGCACGCGCCTGTCGCGGCAGTCAGCGTACAACGCGGCGCGCAAATACGGTCTGGCGACCGTGCCCGGGCGAAACGTGACTCCGCATAAGCTGCGTCACAGTTTTGCGACGCACCTGCTGGAAGGCGGCGCAAATCTGCGCGAGATTCAGGAGATGCTCGGGCATGCGTCGCTGTCCACGACGCAGGTTTACACGCACCTGTCGCCGGAGCACCTGCGTGAGGAATACGAGCGCGCGCACCCGCGTGCGCGCCGCCGTGAGGATCGACAACGATGAAAACAACGCACGACAACCATCCGCACGCGACGACCATCGTCGCCGTCCGAAAAAACGGCCGCGTCGCCATCGCGGGCGATGGGCAGGTGACGCTGGGCGAGCAGGTGATCAAACACGGCGCGAAAAAGATCCGCCGCCTGCACGACGACAAGGTGCTCGTCGGCTTCGCGGGCGCGGTGGCGGACGCATTCAACCTGTACGAGAAGCTCGAGGCCAAGCTCGAGCAGTATCAGGGCAATCTCATGCGCGCGGCCGTGGAACTGGCGAAGGACTGGCGGCGTGACAAGTTCCTGCGTCAGTTGAATGCGCTTTTGATCGCGGCGGACGCCGAATCGACGTTCGTCATCTCCGGCGGGGGCGAGGTGATCCAGCCGGACGACGGCGTGGCGGCGATCGGTTCGGGCGGCGCCTACGCGCTCGCCGCCGCGCGCGCGCTCGTGAAGCACACGGACATGAGCGCCAGAGACGTGGCGACCGAGGCGATGCACATCGCCGCGGATATCTGCATTTACACGAATGCGCAAATCGTCGTGGACGAAATCGGCTGACGAATCCGGGGGGAGCGATTCATGGCATCGGAGAATAACGGCGAAAACGCCGAAACGATCGAGGGCTACGACGACGACTTCGAGGCGCAACTCACGCCGCGCCAGATCGTCACCGAGCTTGACGAATACATCATCGGCCAGGACAAGGCCAAGCGCGCGGTGGCGATTGCGCTCCGCAACCGCTGGCGCCGCCAGCAGGTGCCCGAGGAATTGCGCGAGGAGATCGCGCCGAAGAACATCATCATGATCGGGCCGACCGGCGTGGGCAAAACGGAGATCGCGCGGCGGCTCGCGCGGCTGGCGAACGCGCCGTTCCTGAAGATCGAGGCCAGCAAGTTCACGGAGGTCGGCTACGTCGGGCGCGACGTGGAATCGATGATCCGCGATCTCACCGAACTTGCCGTGAACATGGTGAAGGCCGAGGAGATGGACCTTGTGGCCGACAAGGCCGCGGACATCGCGGAAGACCGCGTGCTCGACATCCTGCTTCCCCCTCCGCCGAAAACGCCCAAGCCCGCGGATCCGCGCGAGCCCGGCGGCGAGGAAGGCGAAACGGCCGAGCCGGATGCTCCCGAGACGCCGGCGGAGACGCCCGCGGGCTCGACGGCCGCGCCGCCGGAACTCGAGGAGTATCAAAAGCAGCTCGAAAGCTACAAGCGCACGCGCGAAAAGATGCGCCAGTGGTTGCGCGACGGGAAGTTCGACGAAACGGAGATCGAGATCCGCGTTCCGGACCGCTCGGGCTCGCCGATGGTCGAGGTTTTCGCCGGCGGCATGGAGGACATGGAAATCAACCTCAAGGACCTTTTCGGCAACATGTTTCCGAAAAAGACCAAGAAGAAAAAGGTCCTGGTGCCCGAGGCCCTGGACATCATCGAGTCGGAAGAGGCCGCCAAGCTCATCGACATGGATCAGGTCATCAACGGCGCGCTCGCGCGCGTCGAGGACGCGGGCATCGTCTTCCTGGATGAAATCGACAAGATCGGCGCGGTCGAAAAGGGCCACGGGCCGGACGTGTCGCGCGAGGGCGTGCAGCGCGACCTGCTGCCGATCATCGAGGGCAGCACCGTCTCCACGAAGTACGGCATGATCCGCACCGATCACATCCTGTTCATCGCCGCGGGCGCGTTCAACGTCAGCAAGCCGTCCGACCTCATCCCCGAATTGCAGGGGCGTTTTCCGATCCGCGTGGAGTTGCAAAGCCTGACGCAGACGGATTTCGTCCGTATCCTGACCGAGCCGAAAAATGCGCTCATCAAGCAGTACGTCGCGCTCCTGGCCACCGAGGGCGTCACGCTCGATTTTCAGCCGGAGTCGATCGAGGAGCTGGCGCGCATCGCCACCGACGTCAACACGCGCACGGAAAACATCGGCGCGCGCCGCCTGCACACCATCCTCGAGCGCCTGCTCGACGAGGTGTCGTTCGACGCGCCGGACCTCACCAAGAAAGACGTGCGCATCGACCGCGAATACGTCCGCGCGCGCCTGACCGATATCGCCAAGGACGAGGATTTGTCTCGCTACATCCTCTGACATTGTCGAGTGCGGAGTGTCGAGTGTCGAATGTCACGCAGGGGCGCGCGTGATGCATTCGTCACTCGTCACTCGTCACTAGAAAAACCATCTCGCGCCGAGCACCGCCATCAGCATGAAGTCCGTCTCGGGGTAAACCCACATGCCCGGCGAGATGTCGGCGAACAGTTCGATCGGCACCTTCTGGAACATGAAGCTGACGCCGCCGGTGAAGCGAACGCCGAGCCCGAGGTCGTCGGCGTCGTCGTCATCGTCCCAGTCGTCGTCATCGCCGCGGCGGCGCGGATGATCGTCATCGTCGTCGTCCCACGGCGGATCGTCCTCGTCTTCGTCGGCATCCACGCCGATCACGCCGCCACCGCCAAGATAAAAGCGGATGTCCACGACGTCCGATGCGGGCGCCATGTCCGAAAAGTGATAAAGATAATCGCCGGTAAACAAAAATAATCCGTCCAGAAAATCAAACGCGAGGTCCGCGTCGATCGCACTCGAGTCGTCGAGCATCGCCTTGAACGTCAGGCCGGTCGGCACGCCCAGTACGATACCGATGCCGAAATCCTGAGCGCCGGCGGCGGCCGGAATCATGAGCGCCGCTGCCAGGACGATCGCCGCCCCGCCCCATCGAACCGTGCCGCGTCGTAATGCGCGTTTCATACAAATACCTCCGTGAAACGGTTTCCTCTTGTGCCCCTTGTCGGCAATACGGGATACTTCCCTGCCAACATGCCGTCTCCATCGACATCGACCGATTCCCCGACTCCGGGCGCCATTGTCAACGCCTTGCCTTTCGCCGCGTACGTCCTGACCGACGCCGGGAAGGTCGCGGCATGGAATATCGAAATGACACGGCTCACCGGCATCCCGGAAAGCCGTGTCCTGGGCACGAGCGATCATGGTCACCTTGTTCCGTACGCGTCGGTAGCCTCGATCACGTTTGCGGACCTCGTGCGTATGGGCGATCACGACGCCGTCGACAGGCTGCCGTTTCGTGTTGTCAGTCACAATGGACGCCTGTCCGCGGAGGTTCCCGTTCCGCGCGACGGCCGCGGCGAACGTGTCCTTTTCGTACGGGCCCGCGCGCTCTATGACGGAAACGGCCGCCGGACCGGCATCCTGGAACTGATCGAGGAGCGCACCGACGAGCGCGCCGCGGAATCCGAGCGCGACGCGCGCTTCGATCAGCAACGCGCCGTGGCGGATCTCGGGCGCCTCGCGCTCGCCGGGACGTCCGTGGAGCGAATGTTCGAAGCGGCCCTCACGAGCGTTTGCGAGCGCCTCGGCGCCGACGTGGCGGGCGTGCTCGAACTGATGCCCGACGGGCGTTCCATGCGGCTTGTGGCGTCGCATGGCTTCGGCGAGCAGGCGCTGCCCGCCGAAGGCGGCTTGCATTCGATCGACGCCGAACTCCCGTCGCTCGCGGCCTACGCGATGGCGCGCTCGGAGCCGGTCATCATCGAAAACCTCGTGTCGGACGAACGCTTCCGCGCCTCCGGGCTCCTTCTTGCCAGCGGCGCGAAAAGCGGCATCGCGACGGCCATCCCGGGGCGAATGCAGCCGTTCGGGACTCTTGGCGCTTACGCGAAGAAGCGGCGCCTGTACAAGGATACCGACGCGTCTTTTCTCCGCTCAGTGGCGAACATCCTCGCGACAGCCATGGAACGCAAACTCGGCGAGGCGGCGCTCGCGCACAGCGAGGAGCGATACCGCGCGTTGGCCGAGGCCAGCCCCATGGGCATCTGGCACGTCGATCCGGAGGGATTCACCATCTACGTCAACCCCGCGATGCGGGGAATGCTCGAGATCGAGCACGACGCGGAACTGTCCGGGCAAACGATCTTCGATTTCGCGGAGTCCGACGGGAATGACAACGCGCCGCTCGCGCCGGGTGTCGCGGGCGCGGCAACGACGACGGCGGAGATGCGGCTGCACGGCCGGCGCGGCGCCGTGCGCGACGTTCTTGTCGTCGCCACGCCGCTTGGCGCCGGGGACGGCCAGGCGCACAGCCGTATCATGACGGTTCTTGACGTCACCGCCACGCGCCTTGCCACCGAGGCTCTTCAGCAAAGCGAGGAGCGTTATCGCTCCCTGTTCGAGCAGGCGGCGGAATGCATTCTCCTCGTCGACGCCAAGGGGCGTATCGCCGAGGCGAACCATCACGCGTGCGAGCTGCTCGGATATTCGCGCGGCGAATTCCGGCGAATGCACGTCTCCGACCTGATTGAGGCGGGCGAAGCGCCCGAACTGAAAGATCGCATCGACGAGCTTTTGGCCGGCCACTCGATCGCCGGCGAGTTGCGTGTCTGGAAGCACAGCGGCGAACCGGTGCTGATGGAAGGCAGTGCGCGCGCCCTGGCCAGCGGCGAGTTTCAGATCATCGGCCGCGACGTCACCGCCAAAAAGCGCGCGGAAGAGGAGTTGATCCGCACGCAGAAGCTCGAATCCCTCGGCCAGCTCGCCGGCGGCATCGCGCACGACTTCAACAATCTGCTGACCGGCGTGCTCGGCAATGTGTCGCTGGCCCGCGCACTCGCGCCGCGCGGCGAGAAGGTCGCCGAGCGCCTCATCGAGGCGGAAAAGGCCGCCATGCGCGCGCAGGACCTGACGCACCAGCTCCTCACCTTCGCCAAGGGCGGCGCGCCGATCAAGCGCGCCACGCGCATCGAGGCCGTACTACGCGAGACGATCGACTTCGCGCTGTCCGGATCGGCGATCGGGTGCGTTTACGAGATCAAGGAAGACCTGAAATCGGTCGTCATCGACGCCGGGCAAATCGGCCAGGTGCTGCACAACATCGCCCTGAACGCCGTGCAGGCGATGGACGCGGGCGGCATGCTGCGCGTGCACGCGGCGAACCTTCCGCCGGCCAAGGCGATGTTTCCGCTGCGCGACGCCCCGTACGTGAAGATCTCCATCAAGGACGAAGGCCCGGGCATTCCCGACGAGGTGCTGCCGCGCATCTTCGATCCGTATTTCTCCACGAAAACGCACGGCACCGGCCTTGGGCTTTCGATCTGTTATTCGATCATCACGCGGCACGGCGGATACATCAGCGTCGATTCCGAACGGGACGTCGGCACCACGTTTCACATCTATCTTCTCGCGGGCGAGGAAGGCATGCCCGAGGATGAGCCGCTGCCGCCGCATACGGCCGCGCCCGGCGAGGGACGCATCCTGCTGATGGACGACGAACGCCTCGTGGCCGACATCGGCCGCGCGCTTCTCGCGCACGCGGGATACAAGGTGAACATCGCCCGCGAAGGCGGCGAGATGCTGAAGATGTATCGCGACGCGACCGGCGCGGGCGTGCCGTACGACGTCGTCATCGTCGACCTGACGATCGCCGGCGGAATGGGCGGCGTCGAGGCGATCGAAAAGCTGCGCGCGTTTCACCCGCAGGCCCGGGCGATCGTGTCGTCGGGTTATTCGACCGACCCCGTACTCGCCAACTACCGCGATTACGGATTCGATGACATCGTGCGCAAGCCGTTCCGCCTGGAGGACATCGTCGCGGCCGTGACGCGCGTCATGTCGCGCCAGACACGCGGCGCCCCGACGGAAACGACCTAACGAACCGCGACCGTCAGGGAGCGGGTCTCGAGGGAACGAACCGCGACCGTCAGGGAGCGGGTCTCAAGGGAACGAACCGCGACCGTCAGGAAGCGGGACTCGAGGGAACGAACCGCGACCGTCAGGGAGCGGGACTCATCGCAAAAGGACAGGCACACCATGGCCAAATCGCGACGCATCAAAGCACTCACCTTCGACGATCTGATCGGCATCGACCGCATCGGCGCACCGGCGATCTCGCCGGACGGGCGGCACGTAGCCTACACCGTGACGACGCTCGACGCGAAAACCAACAAATCGAAATCGAAGATCCACCTGCTCGATGTGAAGTCGCGCCGCTCGCGCCTTCTGACGCCCGGCCCCGGTTCGCACAGCGCGCCGGCGTGGTCGCCCGACGGCACGAAGCTCGCCTTTGCCTCCGACCGCGACGATACCGGATGCCAGCTCTGGGTTTTGCCGACCAAAGGCGGAGAGGCGCGCCGCGTCACGAGCGGGTACGGCGGCGTCTCGACACCCGTTTGGTTTCCCGACAACCGCCGCGTCGCGTTTGTGCGTTCCGCGATCGTGTCGCCCGATTACGATCCGAAAAAAGACAAGAAACGCGAGGAAAACAAATCGCCCGCGAGCGCGAAGGTTTTCGGCCTTCCGAACGAAAAGTCGAGCGCGCGCATCTATGACGGCCTGCTGTTTCGCCACTGGGATCACTTCAGCGAACGCACCCGGCAACACGTGTTCGTCGTGGACACGCGCACCGAAAAGTCGCACGACCTGTTCGACGGCGAGGATATCGACGCGCCGCCCACGGCTGTTTGCACCGACCGCGATTTCGATATTTCGCCCGACGGCAAGACGCTCGCGTTTTCGATGAATCCGGATCGCGTCGTCGCGCGGACGACGAACAACTCGATCTTTCTGCTGCCGCTCGAAAACGGCAAACGCAAAGGCGACATGACTTGCGTCTCCGTGTCCGCCGCCGCGGACGTTCATCCGCGCTTCGCCCGCGACGGCCGGCTCTACTACATGGGCATGGAGGTGCCGGGCTACGAAGCCGACCGCGCGCGCATCCGCGTGTACGATCCCAGGACCGGGCAGACGCAAACGCTCGCCGAAAAGTTCGACCGCGCCCCGTGCGCGTTCCTCGTGACGTACGACGAGGACGGCGAGGAGTCGATCGTCTTTCTCGCGTGCGACCGCGGCTACATGACGATCTACCGCATGGATCCGGCGACCGAGACGATCACGCAACTCACGCTCGACACCTACAACACCTTCGTGCGCGCGTTTCCGAACACGGACATGCTTTTCGCCGCGCGCGAAACCTCGACGAGCCCCGCGGATTTTTACGCGATCGGCCCGGGCGCGGGGATCAAGCCGTTTTTGAAATCCGCGCCGGCCCCGGAAAATCTTCCGCGCGACGCGGGCGCGTCGGCGGTGCGCCTCACGCGGTATGCCGATGCGGTGAAAAACGTGGAGATGAACGATGCCGAGCCGTTCTGGTACGCGGGCGCGGGCGGCACGCCGGTGCACGGTTTCCTCATCCGCCCGCCGCGCTTCTCGGCGCGCAGGAAATATCCGTTGATCCTCCTCATCCACGGCGGGCCGCAGAGCGCGTTCTGCGACAACTGGCACTATCGCTGGAACGCGCAGATGTTCGCGTCAACCGGCGCGGTGGTCGCGTTCGTCAATCCGCGCGGCTCGACGGGTTACGGGCAGAAGTTCACCGACCAGATCTCCGGCGACTGGGGCGGGCGCTGCTACGACGACATCATGAAGGGCGTCGATCACATCCTTGCGACGTACGATTTCATCGACAAGAAACGCCTCGGCGCCGCGGGCGCGAGTTTTGGCGGATACATGGTGAACTGGATCCTCGGCCACTCGGACCGCTTCCAGGCGCTGGTATCGCACGACGGCGTTTTCTTCGCCGAGACGATGGCGTACACGACCGACGAACTGTGGTTCGACGAACACGAGCACGGCGGCCTGCCGCACGAAAAGCGCGCCGCGTTCGTGAAGAACTCGCCGCACATGCACGTCGCGAACTTCAAGACGCCGACGCTCGTCATTCACGGCGAGAAGGACTACCGCTGTCCGACCTCCGAGGGCTTTGGCCTGTTCACCGCGCTGCAAACGATGGACGTGCCAAGCCGCCTGCTGTATTTCCCCGACGAGGGCCACTGGGTGATGCAGCCCGCGAACGCGCAGGTGTGGTATGCCGAGGTGCTCGGCTGGCTGAAACGGTGGCTCGCGCTGAAGGACTGACCGCCTTCGACGGTACACAGAGGGCACGGAGAAGACACGGAGGCCACGGAGGAATCCCTTGTTCCTTCGCATCTCCGCGTTCTCCGCCCCTCCGCGTGAACAAAATCCTTCGCGCCGGAGTTTACCCTGAGCGAAGGCGAAGGGCGGTGAAAAATTCCGAAATCGACAATCGCCGAAAGCTATGCGAAATTCCGCGCGCGTCGGGGCGTGGCGCAGTCTGGTAGCGCATCGGCTTTGGGAGCCGAGGGTCGCTGGTTCGAATCCAGTCGCCCCGATTTCGCCATACGGCGCCCGTGAACCCGCCCGCTTGCAACCCCGCCTCAGGAATGTTTCTCCGTTCGGTGCGCCGTCGGGCGGAGGTTCAAAAAAACCATCGCTCCCGCGGGCGAGGTCGATCCGTAATAAGTCTCCAGATCGGGCTCCACGAGTCCGAGCGAACCTCGCACGCCGATCCCCGGATCGAAAGACTCGAACGGTCCGAAACGGAACACGTATCCCAAGGAAATCTGGCCCGTGGAAAATCGCGTCTCCGACAGCCGCTCGGCCAACACGAGATCGTGTCCCGTCTTCTGGACGTACTCCGCGCGGCCGAACATCTCGTGACGACCGCCCGCGCTCCAGGTGGCCTCCAACAAGAACGACGGCGTCGCCGTGCCTTCGCTCGATGCGTTTTCGCCGAAGACGAACGTCGCCGCGAAATTTCCTTCGCGGCCGATACGGTAGTTGGCGGCAGCCGAGGCGGTCACGCGGTGGACGGCGATATCCGGTTCGAGCGCCTCCGGGCTGTCGAGATAGCCGTAGGACGACTGAAGGCTCCAGGATTCGCCGGGGTTCCACGTCACCCGGCCGGCGTACGAGTCCGGCGTGCGCCCATCGATGCCCCACCGATCCTCGTCGGGCTCTCGCCCGTTGAACCACGACGCGTCGAACTTCACCGCCCGCGTGAAGAGCGCGAGCGTCGCGACTCCGTAGGCGATGTGCGTCGAGTCCTGCCAATGGTGACCTATCGGCGCGAGCGGATCGGCCATCGCGGAGACCCGATGAGGAAATGCGGTGGGGCCGAGCGCCGGTTCGCCCGCGGGCGCGACGTACGTTTCGAAAGCGAGATCCGCGGTCAACGGTACGGTCCAATCCACCGCCAATTCCATGAACAGGTCGTGGGGATGCTGGCGATCGTGCAGCGGCTCGCCCTCGTTTGTCTCGCCCGACTGCAAGATCAACGGGTACCCTTCCGGGCCGACGGTCACGGGCTCCGCGCTCAGCATCGTGCGAAACATGATTTCGCCGGGGCCGAGCGGGCGCCACGCCATTCCCATCGCGGAGTTCGTGCTGATGAGTTTTTCGTCGCCGCGCCGGCCGCCGAAGCGGTCGTAGCCCGCGAAGATGTTCGCGTGGAGCATGAATCCCCAGTCTCCGGCGCCCGTCATGAGCGCGTACATCGGCGAGGAATCGGGCAGCCACGATGTGCCCGATCCCATGCGCGCGCGCGAAATTCCGAGCGGGCCGGTCATCCGGTCGCCGTGCTCCGCGTGGCCCGGCGGATGCGCCCCGTGCGCGTCCGGCGAATCAGATTCCGGTTCCGATTCATGCGGATGCCCGTCGATGACGTCGGCCAGGCGTTGGGCGACTTGCGCTTGCGCACCGATTGCGAGAGCGAGATTCAGAAGAAGCGCCGCGCCGGCGGCGACAAGACGTTTTGGCATCGTATCCGGCCTCCCGGTTGTGGCGATACCGGAATTACGCCGGTGCTTTCGGGCTTGCAAAAGCGCGGGAACCGGCGCCGCTCGCCCAGGAAGGCAGCACGCCATGACGATGTCGGAGGGGTCAAGCGCGAACTGTCTGAAAACCCGACGGGATCACGATTCGGGCCGACCGTCGCGCCGGAATCTGTTACGAGCGCAACTCCTCGTTGAACCGGTGCTCGTACTTGGCGACGATGGGGTTCATCTCCTTGAGGATCGGGCCGATGCCGAGGATCTGCACGTTCAGAAGGCGCATCATGTCGCGGTCGCGGCGGTAGCGGTCGCCGATCTCCTCGCATAGGCGCGCGCACGCGGCGGCGGCATCGAAGCCGTCGAGGATCGAGCCCGGCAGCGCGAGCGCGAAGTCGTGGATCTCGAGTTTGAACATGGCGTCGGCCAGGCGGCGGCAGACATCGGTGAAGGTGCGGTCGTCGAAGCGGTCCGACGTGCCAAGGCCGAGCGCCAGCACCATGCGCACCTTCATGCGGTGGTTCATGGGAAACAGGATCGCCTCGCCCAGGTGCCCGTCGATGCGCCGCGCGATGATATAGCCGGAAAGCAGCCCGCACAGACGCCAGTCGGCCATGCCGGTGTGGCCTTTCAGGGGGCGCTCGTCCTCGAAAAACGAGACGACGAGGGCGTCGGTTTCGATCTGCGTGACGTCGCTTGCGACGGCACGGATCTTCATGGCGCCTCGTCCCCCGCCGCGCCTTGCGCCGGACGGCGGCGGATGGTCGTGCGCGAAATTCCCGCGCGTTCGCGCCGGCGGCGCGTGTCGTCCTCGGACTCCAGATACGGAGAGGCAAGCGCCGCGCTCGCGCGGGCCGCGCTCTCGTTCGCGGCCGCGCGCACCGGCGGCGGAT
>JAIOHV010000205.1 GCA_019912885.1 bacterium | reverse complement strand
CGTCGAGGTCGAGGTCGAGGTTGAAGTCGACGTGGACGTGGACGTGGAAGTCGAGGTCGACGTCGATGTGGAAGTCGAAGTGGAGGTCGAGGTTGACGTAGATGTCGAGGTCGAGGTCGATGTCGAGGTCGAGGTCGATGTCGATGTCGAGGTGGATGTCGTCGTCGAGGTGGATGTCGACGAGGTCGTCGTCGTCGTTGACGTTGTGGTGGTCGTGGTTGTCGTGACTTCAGCGATATTCAGCGTATAGGTTTCGGTACTCGGCTCAACAAAAACGAAATAGCGCTGCGTCGCGGGCGCAACGAATTGGAAGCTCGTGTTTCTGAACCCGCTGACGCACGCGATCTCTTCGCCGTGTTCACAATCGCCGCCGCGCGCATACAGATACTGGGTACCGGTAACCGCCGACAAATCGACCGCGTACGAATGGCCGTCGGTTCCGTCAAACGAAAAGACCTCATCGCGGCTCGTGTTCGAAGAAGCGCACCACGGCGTGTAATGGTGATAGGCGTCCCACGTGCTTCCGCTGTAGCTGCCGGGGAGCGACGCGAAGTGATACGCGCCGTCGCAGGTGTCGTAGGGAACGGTGTCCAGGTTCCAGCCCAACTGCGACCGCGTGTGTGCGCAGGTCGCGCCGGTGTTGTTGATCATGACGCACGACTCGGTGGGTCCGCAGGCGTTCTGGCAGTTGCTGTTATTGGTGTACCAGGGATTGGTGGTGCACGTGCAGCCGCACACGTAATAGCCGGGCTGCGAATATTCGTCGCACGTATAAAAGCTGTGGCCCAGTTCGTGACGGAACGTCTGGTCCATTCCGCCGATGCCCCATCCGTCGTTGTCCCAGGTCATGACGATGTACGGGCCGCCGAAGTAAGCGTACGCAAACGAGTTGTCGGTGAATCGACCATCCGGATCGTTGAGGCTGTTCACGACGAACACGGATACGAACGCGTCCTTGCCGTGGGCGAGCATCTGATCCGCGTTGAAACGCTGCGATTTCGAAAAGTTCGAGCCTCCCGCGTATCCCATTTGATTGAGAATCTGATTGATCCAAAGGTATTCGTCGGTCCTGGGGCGGGTGATCGGCTCGTAGCCGATCTGCAGCGCGGGGTCGGTGCGCGGCGTGGCGAACAGCTCGAAGGTCACCGTGCGGCCGTGCGACGCCGCGTGCGTCGGCCAGAAAGCCAGGCCCGCCGCGACTTCCGCGTAAACCTGGTCCCACATCGCCTGAGTCCAGTTTTCCGCGCTCGCGTCGATCGAGCCGTCGCTCTCCGGCAGGAACAGATAAACGCCGATATCCCCGAGCATCGGCCCGGTCTTGATCGCGGCGGCGTCCGGCGGCGGCTCCAGGCCATCGCCAACAAGCGGTGAGCCGTTGGCCCCCGGTGCGGAATCGCCCACCTGCGCCTCGCTGACGAGCTTCCACGTTCCGAGGGATCGCCGGAATTGCGGCGTGCATCCCGGCGGCGCCGCGATCGCGGCGATGTCGTCGCCCGGCTCGATCACGATCAGCTCGGCCTGATCGCGCAACCGATCCGCCAGCTCGAAGGATCCGCCCGCCTGCAACGCCATGCCGTCATGGATCAATCCAACGAAACCGCCGCCGCCGCGGACGATATCGACCACGTCCGTAATGTCGTCGCGGGAACACGCACGCGACACGACGAGAAAGTTGGTTTCGGTGGGGCTTGCGTCGATCAACGCGCCGGCGTCGTCGGGCGATGGAGCGGATTGCGCCCGCGAAAGAACGCCGGCGCTGCCGGCGGCGTTTGTGTTCGCGTCCATCGCGCCGTCCGGCGAATCGCCTTGTTCGCATGCGACCGCCGCGAACAAAAGCAGGCAGCAAACGCCCGCGACGAATCGTTTCGACCCCGGCCCAACAAATCGCGTCACGCGCGCGCGCATGGCCGACAATTTCATGATCCCTCCCAAAAGCGGATATCCAATGGTTCGCGGCATGGCACCACGGCTTCGCGGGGCTCGTTATCCCGCATGCAACGTGTACGTTTGCCCGACCGGAAACGCTTGAACGATACACGTTTTCATCAAAATACAAGCGGGGGCTGGCGTGATATAAGTCAATTCCGACGTATCGATCGAAAACAAGAACGCGCCGGGCGGACACCGACGCCGACGCACCGATCCGAAATCGGCACGGCGATCGAACCGCCACGCTCCCTCCCGCGCCGCCCGCCTGACTTCCCTCGCCTGGGCCCGGAACGCGGGACTCTCCCACCGCGGCAACCACGGCTCGGCCGGCACGAATTCCGCCGATGATGTTTATCAGTATGATCGACATAGTGTGCTTGTTATCCGCCGTTGACTTTTTCACGGACCGCGAAGTGCTGAAAATCCATCGTCCCGCTTAACATTTATCATTGACCGGAAAATCCGCGCGCGCATAATCCGAAAAGCGTGGCGGCCTTTCGCAAAAACAGCGCGATTCCTGCGAAATAGGGAGCGAATGTTTATGAAAACTATCGTGAAGGCGAGCGTGGTCATCGCGTTTGTCATTCTCGCGGTCCTTTCGGTGCACGGTTGCGCCCTCGTGCAGCCTTACGAGCGCGAATGGCTCGCCGATCCTCTCATGCAATTCGATTATGACGACCTGGACGCCGCGTATCTGGCGAAGATGCTCGAGACGCGCGAAGGCTCCGCGGGCGGCCAGGGCGGCGCGTCCGGCGGGTGCGGCTGCAAGTAGTCGCGCGATGCCCAAACACGATGTTCCCCTGGTTCTGATCGCGCTCGCGCTCGCGGCATCCTCCGATTTTGTCCGCGCCGACGACGTCAAGGTTCTCGGCCGTGTTTTCGCCGACGACTCGAAGAACGTCATCGTGACCGGCACGCTGAAATACGAGAATGAGTTTGGCGACCGTTGGAAGCTTGGATTCAAGGGTACGGTTGACGGCATCTCGTCGGCGACGCCGACATCGCACGAGGTCGACGGCGTTTCCTCCGCGACCCGGCGAAGCAGCAATTCGGGAACGGTGCGCGGGCTCTCGGATAATTCGCTCGAGGAAAAGATCGACCGGCTGGGCGGCTTTGTCGGCGGCTACTCATCGAATCCGGGCGCCGGCTACGACACGACGCCCGAGTTTCGGGACAAACGGCGCGTCGAGCTGTCGGGCTTCGGACGCAAGGAGATCGATGAGACGGCGCTCGAGACGGGATACGTGTATTCGGACGAAACGAACTACCGGTCGCACACGCTTTACGGCACCGTCGAGCAGGCGTTCGCGCTGCGCAATACGATCGTCTCGGGGACGTATTACCACAACTTCGACACGGTGGACGCGAGCGACGAAGCGATCGCGCAAACCTACGACTATCCCAAGGGCAAGAATGTGGACGGGGCCAATCTGGGGCTGACGCAGGTGCTCTCGCGCCGAACGCTCGCGCAGATCGTGCTTGGCGGCTCGTGGCAGCGGGGCGCGCTTTCGGATACCGAGCGCGACGTGATCCTGCGGCATCCCGACAACCGCTGGTCGCTGACGCCGGAGTGGTTGCCGGAGCGCCGAGACCGCTATGCGATTTCCGGGCGCGTGCTGCAAAGCCTGTTTCGGCCGGCGAGCCTGGAATTGGGATATCGGTATTACACCGATTCCTGGGGCATCACGTCGAACACGGAACACGCCGCGCTGCGCGTGCGCCCCCTGCCCTGGCTGCTTTTCGGCCTTCGCGGCCGGCTCTACGCCCAGACCGCGTCGGACTACAGCGCGTTCGTCATCACCGCGGACGACAAATTTTACAGCGCCGCGCCGGTATTGCAGGAATTTCGGTCGTACCTCGCGGGCGCGCACATCGGACTCATCGGCACGGATATGCCGTCGGCCGGCGCGGAAATTTCGGGCGGCCTGCGTCTGGATTGGTACACGCAAACCGAACGCGACGGCGTGCCGGACGGCTACCACGCGATCATCGGCGGCGCGAATCTGATGGCGCGGTGGATGTAACGCGCCGGCGCGCGAGACCGTATCCGCCGGGGAAGGAGACAGGGACATGAAACGTTTCGGTTTCGCCGCGCGCCTCGCCATTGCCGCGCTATGGATCGCGGCGCCGGCCGCGCATGCGGCGATGGTCGGCCAAGCGGCGCCGCCTTTCCGTGCCGAGGATGCGAGCGGCGCGTCCGTGACGTCGGCGTCTTACGCGGGACAGGTCATCGTCCTGAACGTCTGGGCGAGCTGGTGCGCGCCCTGCCAACAGGAACTGCCCGAGATGGAACAGATGGCCGGGCGACTTGCGGGCGCCAACGCGGTCGTGCTCGCGGTCAATATCGACGACGACCGAAAAGCGGGCGAGCGCGCGGCGGCGAAATTGCATCTGAAAAATGTGCGCACGCTCTTTGATTCGTCGAAGGCGGTTCCGAAAGCGTTTTCGGTGAGCGCCATGCCGAGCACGATCATCATCGCGCCGGACGGCGTGGTGCGTCATGTGAATGAGGGATACGCACCGGGCGACGTTGCGAAGATGGAGTCCGTCGTGCGATCGCTGCTCAAACCTTGATCGATTGATACGCGCGCGGGTCCAAGACCCGGAATAAAAGCGGCCGCACGCCGGACAGCGCGCGGCCGTTTTTTCGCCTGCGTCGAGGCGCCGTCAGCAGCCGCAGCCGCAAACGTTGCTGTCGTCGTTGCCGCCCGACAGCCGGCCCGCCGGCGCCGTATCGTCATCGCCGGGCACATCCGGCAGCGGGACGTCGGAGTCATCGTCCGAATCATCATCCAGCGCGTCGTCGTCTGACATGTCGTCGTCCGATGTGTCGTCATCGGCGGTGTCGTCATCCGTCGTGTCGTCATCGGTCGTGTCGTCGTCCGTCGTATCGTCATCCGTCGTGTCGTCATCCGTCGTGTCGTCGTCCCCGCCCATCGTCGTCGTTGTCGTCGTGGTCGTCGATGTGACCGTCGTCGTTGTCGTCGGCTGAGTTGTGGTCGTTGACGGCTGCGTCGTGGTGGTTGTCGTCGGCGGCATCGTGGT
>JAIOHV010000204.1 GCA_019912885.1 bacterium | reverse complement strand
GCTCCTGCACCGTGAAGCCGCTCGCGCCGGGGCGGATCACCGCGACGACGCCTTGGTCGTGCGTGGCCACCGCGATCGCCGGCTGGCCGTCGCCGAAGAGATCGCCGATCTCGGCGTCGCGCATCCGGCTGAAGCGCCCGCCGAAGTCGCGCTCCCAGAGCGTCTGCGCGCGCCAAGCTCCGCCCTCGCGCCGCCAGAGCTTCACCGCGGCGCCCGAGCCGCCGAGCGTCAGGATGCCCGGCGCCGCGCCCGGCGGCGCGGCGACAATCAGGCCCAGGCCGCCCGGCGGATTTTCCGACGCGGCGAGTTCGGGAAGCGGCGCCGGGAAGTGATCGAGGTAGCGGCTCTCGTTTCTTCCCGGGCCGATCGGCGGAAACCACGACACGACGAGGTGATCGCGCGCGCGCGTGCAGGCGACGTACAACTGGCGGACCTGCTCGGCGCGCAGCATTTCTTTTTCGTGTTCGGACGCGGCGCCGTACCCGGCGGTTTCGAGCTTCGCGCCGTCGAAGCCGCCCAGCGCGAATTCATGACGCACCGACTCGCCTTCGCGAACGGCGAGCACCGGCGATATGCCGCGCGAAGCCTGCCTCGTGGAGAGATTGGCGACGATGGTGATCGGAAACTCCAGGCCCTTGGCCTTGTGGAAGGTCATCAGGCGCACGCGGTCGTCGAGCAGATCGGGCTCGACCTTCTCGTTCACCTCGGCGGCCTCGCGCAGTTCCCCGACAAGCCACGACACCGTCTCGCCGAACGTGAGGCGATGTTCCGCCTGGCGCAGCCGCGCGCGGTCGCGCAGCGTCTGGAGTTGCGCGGCGATGGCGGCGCCGCGCGGATCGCCGTGCAGGAACGGCAGGGCGGCGGTCTCGTTCAGCACGCGGTCAATCGTGCGGTGGATCGGTGCGCGGTCGCGTTCCCGGTGAAGCTCGGCGAGAAACGTAAGGGCGTCCGCGAGACCGGGGATCGAATCGAGGATTGAGGATTGAGGATCGAAAATGGAGCCGGACCACGGAAGGCCGCCGTTTGAGCGCGCCCACGCCGCGAGGTCGGCGTCGGAGAAGGCGAAAAACGGGCTCGCAAGCGCGGCGGCGAGCGCGATGCGATCGTGCGGCCGCGCGATCGCCGCGAGCACCTGCACCAGATAACGCACCTCGCGCGTCGTGTAGAAGATGCGCGTCATGTCGCTCGCGTACGGGATGCCGCGCCGCGCGATTTCCTCGTCGAGATATTCGATGCCCGTGCGTTTGGGGTAGAGCACGGCGATGTCGCGCCAGGTCGCCTCGCGCCTTTCGCGACGATCCTCGACCTGCCATTTCTCGGCGACGATCCGCGCGATGAGATCGGCGATCGCGATCGCTTCGCGCCGGCGGGCGGCGTCGAGGCCCGGATCGTTGTCCTCGCCGTTATCCGCCGCGCCATTGGCGCCATCCGCCTCCTCGTTGCCCGGCGCCGCGGCGGATCCGACAAGCACCGCCACGCCGGGTCCGGCGAGCGCCGCATCGCGATGCGCTTCGAGCGGGGCGTACCGCGCCTGCGCGGGCGGGGCGAGCCGGCCCATCATCTCCGGAAACACGCCGTTGACGAAATCGATGACGCACGGACGGCAGCGGAAGTTGACGCGGATCGCCGCAAGCTCGCCGACCGTCCGCCGCACGTCGTCGTACATCTCGATATCCGCGCGGCGGAACCGGTAGATCGATTGCTTCGGATCGCCGACGTAAAAGACGCGCCCCGGCTTATCGCCCGCCAAAAGGCGAAGGAACTCGACCTGCGTCGGATCTGTATCCTGAAATTCGTCGACGAGGATGTAGCGCCAGCGCGCCTGCTCGGCGGCCCGGACGTGTTTGTGCTCCGAAAGGATCTTGCGCGCGATCGAAAGCAAGTCGGTGAACGACAGCGCGCCTTCGGTTTGCCGTGCGTGCCATAGCTCGTCGCGAAATTTCACGATCGCATTCGCGGCCAGCAGCACGATGCGTTCGCCGATCCGCGTTTGCATAATTGCGAACATGTCGCGCAGCGCGTTTCCCGCGCCTTTGGCCTGTTCCGCGCGATCGCCCCAGCCTTTCTTTCCGCCGAGTCCGCGCCTTCCAGGCAGCTTCGCGCGCCGCACCGCGTCGTCCAGCAAGTCGGCGTCAAGCGCCGCCAGATCGCGCAACACGTCGCACGCGTCGGCCGTGGCGCGATACAACGCGTCGTCCGCGTCGACGCCGAGTTCATCACCAAGCGACAGGATGCCGTTCGCGAGTTGGAGAACCGCGCCGATTTCGCCCACCGTGTCGATCGATTCGGGCGCGCGGATCGACGCGAACGCGTCCGGGTGATCGAGCATCGCGCGCGCGAGATCGAACATCGCGTCCTGCCGCGCGTCCACCGGCGCGAACGCGAGCAACGTGTCCCAGAGCTCCGGGTCGTCGCGCACGGACGCCGCGCGCCACCGCGAAAAGACCTCGCGCGCAAGGTCGTCGCCTTCGTCGATCGCGAAGCCCGGCGCAATGCCGGCCTCGACGGGATGCTCGCGCACGATGCGCGCGGCAAACGCGTGGATCGTCCCGGCCGCGGCAAGCGGAAGGTCGGCCAGCGCCTTGCGGTAACGCACATCGCCCGTATCCCTGACCTCGTCCAACAGCCGCTCGCGAATCCGCGAACGCAGCTCCGCCGCCGCACGCTCCGTGAACGTAATCGCGGCGATGTCGCGGAGCCTGAAATCCGGCTCGTTCGCGACAAGGTGCAGCACGCGCTCGACCATCAGATGCGTCTTGCCGGTGCCGGCTCCCGCCTCAACCAATAGATTCGCGCCGCGCGACGCGACGATGCGGTCACGGTCGGCTTGATCCGCCGGCGACCTGGCTTTGTCGTCGGCCGGCGTCATTCGATCTCCTTTAGCGCGGAAAAACGCTCGCGCGCGGGACCCGTCTTTTCGTCGCGCGCCCGCACGTCGTTTTCGGTTCCGCAGTAATACGCGAATTCGCAAAAGCGGCATGGGCGTTCGACAAGACGCGCGTCGGCGTTCGGCGGAAAATGCCCGGCCGCGATGCCGTCGACGATGGCCGCGACGATCGCGCCGAGATCGCCGCGCCGCGCGTCGAGCGTCTCGGCGGCAAGCGGCACGCGCGCGAATCCGCCGCGGCGCGAGTTGTGAAAATACGCCGCGTCCACCGCGCGCTTTTCCGGGAAGCGCTTCGCGGCGGCGAACAGATAAAAAGCGAGTTGCAGCGCCTCGCCGCCGAAAAACACGCCGCCGTCTTTCTTCTTGGCGGCGGGCATCTTGCTGCCCTTGTAGTCGATCACTCGAAGTTCGTGCCCGTTTTCGTCAACGCGGTCGATACGTCCGGCCAGGCGCAGGGCGCGTCCGTCGGGCAGTTCGAGGGTCAGCGGATCGTCATCGCCGAATTCGATCTCGAAGTGTGCCGGCCGCATGTCGCCCGGTTCGATCTCGCGGCGGAGCTGCTCGCGAAAATCGCGCGCGATCGCTGCGATGTCCGCGCGCAAGAACGTGTCGTCGCCGATCTCGCCGGCATCGAACATCGCCTCGGCCCGATCCTTTAGCGCCGCCTCGAATATCACGCGCAGGTGCGCCGCGCCGGCCTCGGTCAGCGGAAACAGGCCCGCGTCGCGCGCCGTGGCGAACGCCGCGGCGAGCGCGTGGTGGACGAGCGCGCCGCGCTGCTGCGGATCGAGGCGAAACTGCGTCTCCGGTTCCGGCAGCGTCTCGAGGCCGATGACGCGCGACAGAAAATATTTGCGCGGACATTGCGCGTATGTCTCCAACGCGGACGCCGAAAACGGTCGCGCGCCGTCCGGCGCCACGCCGCCAACGATGCCGTCATACGCCGTCAAAACGCGCGAGGCGCGCGCCTCGGCCCGCGCGCGCATACGCGCAAGAAACGGCCGCGTCCAGGCGGGAAGCGTCAGCAAGCGATCGCGCACGCCCGCGTCGCCGCGCCGGATCGCGGCCACGATCGACGCGCGCTCCGTGTCTTCGACCGACGCGGCGATCGCATGAAGATCGTTTTCGCCGATACGCGCGAACAGCCCGGGCGGCAGATCGCCCGCCGCCATCGCGCCGACGCGCCCGGTCGCCGCCTCGAGCACCGCGTCCACGAACGCGGATGGCGTGTGCAGGCGGCCGTTGGCGCGATCCGCGCGCGGATACGCGATCGTCACGCTTTCGCGCGCGCATGTCAGCGCGAGCGCGAAGCGGTGCATCTCCTCTGCGTACCGTTCGCCAAGGAGGGGCAGGCGGTTTGGCTCGCCGCTTCGCTCGTCGACGGCGCGGCGTTCATCGTCGGTCAACAACGCGTCCTGGCGCCCGGCGCCGGGGATGCGTCCCTCGATCGCGCCCGTCACGATGACACGCGCGAAACGCAGATGGCGCGCACGATGGATCGGCAACAGCGCGACGCCGTGGCCGTATCGCCCGCGCTTAACGGACAAGCCGCGCGCAATGACCGCCGCGATGTTCGGAATCTCGGCGGGCGACAGAGAACGCACGACCAAATCGTCGCCGGCAAGCGCCTCGATTTGCGCAAGAAACGTCGAAAGCGTTTCGCTCGCGGGTGCGTATGCGCGCGCGGCGACGGCAAGCGCATTGAAGGCGGCCGCGAGATCGTCGCCGTGCACGGCGTCGAAAAAGCGCACGAGCGGTTCGACACGCGCAAGGAGCTGCGCGGCGGCGGCGCGTCTTTCGGCGATGCGGCGATCGCGCGGATTCTCCGCGAGCTTCGCCGCGCAATTCATCTCGTAGCGTGCGAGGTTGTAGCGCGCGGCCGATCCAGAAAGCGCGGGTGTATCCGGCGCGCGCCGCCAGGCGCGCGCGCCCTCCACGATTCCGGCCTCGCGCGAGACGAGATCCCATAAATGAGGATGGAGGATGGAGGATTGAGGATTGAGTGTTCCCATACCCGTGCCCGAATCCGTGCCGTCATCTACGCCGTTCCAATCTTCGGAAGAATCGGTTTGGCGATCCTGGTCGTTCGGCGCGAGCGAGACGAGTTCGATGACCGCCTCGCGCGGAAGACCATCGGCGGCGACCTGGGCGAGCTTGACGAGCGCGAGCCCCGCGGTGTCCGCGCCGGCCGCGGGCAGGCCGCCATCGACATACAACGGAATGCGATCGCTGCCCTGCCCGGATATCTCGCGCGGAACGAGCGACGACGACAGCTCCCCGGCCAACAACTCCTTCTCATTCGCGCCGGCGTATACGACCGCGATCTCCTCGAACGGCACACCCTCGCGCCGCGCGTCGAGGATACGAGCGAGCACCGCGCGCGCCTCGCGGATTTCGTCCGGCGCGGAAATGACGGCGATCGAACCGTCGGGCGCGGCGGCGGGCGCGGGATCGGTCCGATCGTCGAACAGCCGTCGTCGAACGATGGCGAGTGTCGCGTCCGCCTCCGCGCCCGCGATCGACTCGTGCGAAGCGCCGAGCCCGCCGACGAATTCGACGAGGGATTTCGCGAATTCATGCGCGGCGTCTTCGGCGTAAGACACGTAAAAGATCAGCGGAACGTGTTCGGCCACCGCGCGCACGAGCCGGCGTTGCGCGCGGTTCAAGTCCGAGAACCCGAAGATGGACAGGGCGCCGGCGCCAAACAACGTCGCCGCTTGCGGCGCGGCGGCTTCGGCCCACGCGAACACCTCAAGCGCGGTGTAACGTTCGCGCGAAATCGCGTCGCGGAATGCGTTATAGATGCGCGCGAGGTCCGCGGCCTTCGGAACGTGGACGTCGCCTGACGCCGCGGCGGGAAATTTCTCGTAACCCGCCTCTTCCAGGTCGTCGACAAGCGCCGCGACGGCTTGCACGAAACCTTCCTGTCCCGAGAGCGCTTTGAGATGGCGCAGCGTGGTCGATTTCAGAACATCCGCGATCACGATGCGCCGCGCGAGCGCGCCGAGCGGCGCCTTCCCCGATGCCCGCGCGGCCGGCCTCGCCAGATCGTCGGCGAGGTGCTCGATCGTCATCGCGCGCAGATTCGCGACGGCGCCGGCGACGCGCGCGACTTGCCGGCGAACGTGCGTTCCGATGAGGTGATTCGGCACGACGATCACCCGCTTTGCCAGCGGATCGGCGGTGGGCGCCGCGAGTTCCGCGACGATGCGCTCGACGATCGCCTCGGACCGCCCCGTGACAAGGCGGTGCCGCGTATCAGGTTTTGTTGTGCGGGACATGAATTCGTCGATCTTGGCCAAACGGGATGGCGCAAAAAAAGAATCATACCAAAAATCCGTGCCTCTGTGTCCCCCGTGTTCTCCGTGGTAAACGTCTTCCGATGCGCAGTTTCAAGACGATGGTCATCGTCAATCCCAATTCGGCCGGTGGGCGCGGGGCGAAAATCTGGCCCGAGATCCGCGAGCGCCTGGCCGCGACGATCGAAGACTTCGCGTTCACAATGACGGCGGCGCCGGGCGACGCGACGACGCTGACGCGGCAAGCGATCCGCGAGGGCTACGAGATGATCGTCTCGCTTGGCGGCGACGGAACGCACAGCGAGGTCGTCAACGGATTTTTCGACGGCGGCGAACCGGTCAATCCCGATACCGTTTTCGGCATCATCCCCTGCGGCACCGGGGGCGATCTGCGCAAGACGATGCGGATTCCGAAGGAGCCGATTCAGGCGGTCGGGATTCTGGGCGGGCGCGGCTTTTCACCGATCGATGTCGGCCACATGACGTACGTCGATCACGCGGGGCGGCCGGCCGCGCGCTATTTCATCAACATCGCGAGCTTTGGCCTTGGCGGCGAGGTATCCGCGCGCGTGAACGGTGCGTCGAAGTTGTTGCCCGGAACCGTCGTTTTCGCGTGGCATTCGCTGGTGTCGCTTCTGACGTATCGGAACAAGAAGGTCCGCGTCGCGATCGACGGGCGCGACCTCGGCGAACGCAAGCTGTTCGCGGGAGTCGTCGCGAACGGTCGCTTTTTCGGCGGCGGGATGAAGGTCGCGCCGTGGGCAAAAATCGACGACGGTTACTTCGACGTGATCCTCGTCTGCGATCTCGGCCGCATGCAGGCGATCACGCAGATGCTCGCGATTTACAAGGGAACGCACATCAACCACAAGAAGGTCGAGGTGCAGCGCGCGCGCACGGTGGAGGTCAGCTCCGCGCAGACGGTGCTGCACGACGTGGACGGCGAGGCGCCGGGCCGCCTGCCTTCCGTGTACCGCATCCTGCCCGGCGCGTTGAGGGCCAAAATGTGACCCCATCGTGGACCGAAATCATTCGCGCCAAGCGCGATGGCAAGGAACTCGTCGCGGGCGATCTCGTGGCGTTCGCGTCGGCCGCGGGGCGGGGCGAAATCCCCGACGAGCAGATTTCCGCGTTTTGCATGGCCGTGTATTTTCGCGGCATGACGCCCGGGGAGACGGCCGCGTTCGCCGGTGCGATGCGCGACTCCGGGCGCGTCGTGGATTTCGGCGACGGGCCGACGCCCGTCGACAAGCATTCGACCGGCGGCGTCGGCGACAAGGTGTCGCTTGCACTCGCTCCCCTTGTCGCGGCGTGCGGCCTGCGCGTGCCGATGATCGCCGGGCGCGGGCTCGGTCACACCGGCGGCACAATCGACAAGCTCGCGGCGATTCCCGGATTCCGCACCGATTTATCGGTTGACCAGTTCCGCCGCGTGGTCAACGACACGGGCTGCGCGATCGCCGCGCAATCCGCCGAGATCGCGCCCGCGGACGGCCGGCTCTACGCCATCCGCGACGTGACCGCGACGGTGGAATCCGTGCCGCTCATCGTCGCGTCGATCCTTTCCAAAAAATGCGCCGAGGGCGCGCGCGCGCTGGTGATGGACGTCAAATGCGGCGGCGGCGCGTTCATGAAATCGCGTGAGGAGGCCGGCTTGCTCGCGCATGCGCTCATTGACGCGGGCCGCGAACTTGGCCTGCCGGTGCGCGCGATTCTCACGGACATGACGCAGCCGCTCGGCCGCGCGGTCGGCAACGCGCTGGAAGTCGCGGAGGCGTTCGCGATGTTCGACGGCGCCGCGCCGGACGATCTCGTCGAGGTGACGATGGAGCTTGCCGCGCACATGCTCGTCGCCGGCGGCGCCGAGCGCGATACCGGCGAGGCACGCGCGCGAGCCAGGCGGGCGATCGACGATGGATCGGCGCGCAAGACCGCCGCGGCGTGGATCGCCGCGCAAGGCGGCGACGCGCGCGTGTTGGATGACGCCTCCCTGTTGCCGCGCGCGGCGGTCGTTCGCGATGTCAACGCATCGCGCGACGGCGCGGTGTCGTCGATCGACGCGTTCGCGATCGGCCTTGCGGCGGTCGAGCTTGGAGCGGGCCGCGCGACACTGGGCGGCCGCGTCGATCCGTCCGTCGGTTTCGTGCTCGCGAAAAAAGTGGGCGACCGCGTGCGCGCGGGCGAGGCGATCGGGACGGTGCACGCGGCGAACGATGACGACGCCGGGCGCGCGGCCAAACGCCTCGCCGGCGCGGTCAGTATCGCAGAACGCGAGGTATCGCCGCCGGCGCTCATTCTTGGAGCGATCGATGCCTAACGTGCTCGTTCTTTCCGCGCCGCTGCCCGCCGCGAACGGGGCCGTGGTGACGATCGGCAATTTCGACGGCGTGCACCTTGGCCACCGGCAGATTCTTGCGCGCGTGCGTGAGACGGCGCGCGCCGCCGGCGCGGTCGCTGTGGCGCTGACGTTCGACCCGCACCCGATCAAATTGCTCGACGCGGAAAAAGCGCCGCCGCTTCTTTATCCGCACGACGAAAAAGTGCGTCTGCTGGAGGAGGCCGGCGCGGATCTTGTCGCCGTGCAGCCGTTCACGCGCGAGGTCGCGGACATGCCCGCCCGCGTATGGGCGGCTTCCGCGCTCGCGGATCAGCTTCGCGCGCGCCATGTCGTCGTCGGCTACGATTTCCGGTTCGGCCAGGACGCCTCCGGCGACGCGGCCATGCTCGCCGGGATCGGCGCGGCGCGCGGATTCGATGTGGAGCGCGTCGGGCCGGTGATCGAGGGCGACGCGCCGGTGTCGTCCACGCGCATCCGCGATCTGGTCGCCGCGGGCCAGATGGAAGAGGCGGCACGCCTTCTGACACGGCCCTTTTTCGTTCGCGGCACGGTGTCGCGCGGTCACGGGCGCGGGCGCGGGCTTGGCGTGCCGACCGCGAACATCCGGACTCCGTGGGAGACGATTCCGCGCGGCGGCGTATACGCGGCGATCGCGGAGCGCGGCGCGCACCGGTACGCGGCGGCGGTCAATATCGGCACGAACCCGACGTTCGGCGACGGGCGGCTTTCCATCGAGGCGCATATGCTCGAACATCCCGACATCGATCTGTATGGCGAGACGATCGCGATTCATTTTCTTTCGCGCCTTCGCGACGAGACGAAATATGAAAGCACCGAAGAACTGGTGGAACAAATGAGTCGGGACATTGAAATGGCGCGCGATGTGGCTGGGAAGAGGATCGAGGATTGAGAATCGAGGATGGAGTGGAATCGCACGAAATGTTTTGCTTTCCGATAGTCGAGGTGGAAAACGTGAACGTCATGAACCGGGGCGCGTCCGAAATCGAATTGACGCAACTCAGCGCCAAAACGCGCGTGGAATACTATTTTCTATTTTCTATTTTCTATTTCCTTGGGAGCGGCGCGTAATGCGTTCCTGGAAGTTCTGGCTCGGGCTCGTTCTGTCCGTGTTTTTCTTCTGGCTTGCGGCGCGCAACATCGACGTTGGCCTGTTTCTCTCATCGCTCGCGACGATCAAGTCGTGGGCGGTCGTGCTGGCGATGGCGATCGTCGTCGCGACGCTGATGATCCGCGGCGTGCGTTGGCGGTATCTTCTTTTGCCGGTCAAGCCGATCCGGTTCCCGCAATTGTTCTGGTCGACGACGATCGGATTCGCGGTCAACAACGTGCTACCCGCGCGGCTTGGCGAATTCGCGCGGGCGTATTCGCTCGCGAGGCGCGAGACGATTGCCTTTGGCGCGTCGTTCGGCTCGATCGTCGTGGAGCGCCTGTACGATTCCTTCGCCGTTCTCTTTTTGTTCACCGGCATCCTGTTCGCGTTTGATCTCGATCTGTCGCGCGTGATCCCGGTGAGCGAGGGGCGCGTCGCGCTTGTGCTGGCCGTGGGCGGCGCGGGGTTGCTGGCCGCGATCCTCGCGCTGAAGTGGAAGACCTACGCGGCGGTGGCCTGGCTCGGCTTTCTGCTCAAACCGCTGCCGCCTCGCGCGGGGAAATTCGTCATCGGCCTGTTCACGTCGTTTGTCCGCGGCCTGACGCAGTCCACGCGCCCGTCGCACGTCGCGATCATCGTGGTCACGTCCATCGCGATCTGGGTCGTGAGCGCGTTCAACATGTACTACGCGGTGTACGCGTTCGACGTCGAACTGTCGTTTCGCGCCGTCGTCGTCCTCATCATGGCGGTCGCGGTGGCGGTCGCGGTTCCCGCCGCGCCGGGCTACGTCGGCGTGTACCACTACCTCGCGCAACAGGCGCTCGTGAAATACGCCGGCGTGGAGGAGACGCTCGCGCTTTCGATCGCCGTCATCATCCACGCCACGAACTATCTTCCGCAGACGGTGCTGGGACTGGCGCGTTTCGCGTATGAAGGGCTATCGGTCAAGCAGATCGAGGCGGCGAAGGAGAGGATTGAGGATTGAGGATTGAGGATTGAGGATTGAGGATTGAGGATTGAGGATTGAGGATTGAGGATTGAGTCTTAATCCACGCGCCACTTGCGGCGCATCACTGTCAGCATTCGACTGACCTCGTCGATGTATCCGCGAAGATCCTGAGACTCCGCCATCGTAAACCATCGAAAGTCTTCGCAAAGCGTCAACAACGTTTCCGTCTCCGCGAGCGAAGCCTGTGCGATGGCGAAGAAGTGCCCCTTTTCTTTTTTCGAGTTGCGGGTCCACCCCTCCGCGATATTCGACGGCACGGAAACCGCAGCCCCCGTGATCTGCGAACGCATGCCGTACGTTTCCTCTTTCGGCAATTTCGTCGCCAGCGCGTAGACCGCGCGCGCCACGCTCATCGCTCGTTGCCAGACCTCGGTCCTGCGATAATGAAGTGTGTTTTCCCTGTCTTCGCCCATCTCGCCACCCCGCGTTTTTGAATCTCAATCCTCAATCCTCAATCCTCAATCCTCAATCCTCGATCCTCGATCCTCATAGCAGCGACGCCAGCCCGCGATTCGCCCACACCACGAAACGCAGGTCGCGTTCCGCGAAAAGCGCGGTGGGATCCATGAGATCGACGGCGATTTCTTCGGGCAGGTCGATCGCGAACACCACGACAAGGTCGTTGGCGGACAACGAAGCGTGCGGGCAAACCGCCTCGGGGATTGTGATCTGCGGTTCGCTCGCGGGAACGATGATGTCATAGACGGGGCAGGCGGGGTTTTGCGCCTCGTGATGCACCAGATATACGTCCACGCCCTGCTCGAACCCGTCGAGCTCGAACGTGACGACGCCGCTCGCGACGTCGAGTCCCGTCGCGCCCGCGTCAAACAGCGGCAGCAAATCGTCCGCATCGAATTGGACCGCGCTGCCGAAGTTCGAGATATCTTCCCGGGTCGTCAGGATGACGGATGCATTCAGCGTATCGAAGTCTGCGGTGAGACTGTCGGTTCGCGCGAGCGCGACGATGAAATCGGCGTCCGGCACATCCGCGGTCAACAGCGCCGCGCGACCGTCGGCATCGAGCACGCCGATCCCCATCGGTACGAACGCGCGGTTGGGCACTTCGGCGAAGACCGCTGCGATATGCGCCGCGCCCCCGGCGTTCTCGGCGATAACGGTGACGATCCGATCGGCCGCGCGCACGCGAAGACTCGCCGTCGCCACGTCGCGCTCGGGCGCGATGCCGACGTGCGTCGCGTGGACGGCGCCCCAGAGCGCGGAGGCGTTCGCAAGCGCCGCGTCGAGCGCTCCGCCCGGATCGTTCGTGGCGAAGGCGGTAACGATATCCGAAAGTTCGCTTGCGTCGTACACATCCGAAAAATTCACCTCGGCGGCGAATCCGGCAAGCGCGTTCGTTTCTATCAGCGGCACGACAAACGCATCGTTCGAGCCGATGATCGCGTTCGCGCCGGCCGTCGCGCCAAGCGCGGGGAGGAAGATATTTCTCGGCAGGTCATAGCTCGTCGCGCCAAAGGTCAACGCGAACGTCTCGTCCGCGTATAACGCGGGTGGCGGCAGCAGCAACTCCTGTCTGGAAACGCCCGGCCACGCGAAACCGAACGCCAGCGGTTCGGACGCAAGATAGTCGCCGCCGGTCACGTTCGCGGCGCCGATGGGGGTTCCTCCGAGCAGGAAGGAGCCCTCGGACGCGTCGTCCGTTTCGGGTTCGCCGCAAAGCAGGCGGAAATACATCACGCGCGCGTCCGCCAGGTAGGTCCAAGCGCGGCATCCGTCCATGCGCGCGGTGACGAATTGCACGGAGCCGCCGGCGGGGACCGAGGCGAAACCGTCCTCATCGGTCGTATACGTCTGCCCGCCGTTCAATATGTCGACCCCGGCAAGGGGCATGCACGTGGCGTGATCGAAGGCCCAGGCGCGGATTTCGCCGTCGATTTCGCCGCCGGCGATCAGGTTCGGCGCGACGCCTTCGGGATCGGGCAGGGCGCAGGTCAGTGGATCGAAGTCCGTGTCGGGGTCGTCCGAGGCGTCGTCGTCGGACAGGCCGCCGTCGTCGTCTCCGCCCGCGTCGTCGTCGTCACCGGCGGAGAGATCGTCGTGCCCCGCGCCGGCGTTGGACGCGCCGCAATCGCAGCCCGCGCCGAACGCAAGCGCGAACGCCAGAAGAAAAAACGCAAACACGACGGACGCGCGTCCGCCGAAACCATGCCGCGATGGGTTCGTCCGCATGCGTTCGTTTATCGGCCGTTCGCGGGAAATCATCAAGCAGATGTCCAACCCCAATTCACCGATGCCGGGAATTGCGTTACACTTGGTGCCTGCGGTCGATCGTCCGCGAAAAGGAGCGACGTCCAAATCGTGCCGACGATTTCTCGATTTTACGGAATGACGGTATTTATGAACGCCCGGGACCACAATCCGCCACATTTTCACGTAACCTACGGTGGCGACGAGTTTTGTTTTACGATTTCGCCGGTCGGTGTGCTCGAGGGACGGCCGCCAAAGCGCGTACGCGCATTAATTTTTGAGTGGGCCCGGCTTCACGAAAACGAAATCATGGCAAACTGGACGCGTTTGCGCCACGGCGAAAATACGAATTGGATTGAACCTTTGGAATAAGAAGATGACGACGGAAATTCACGATAATGAAACCCTGAACGGCCGTCGAGCCGACGCACTGCCGGACCCATTGCCTCGCATTGTCGAAGTCGGCCTCGCGGGGAATTCGACGGTGCATGTTCGTTTTGACGACGGCCACGAGGGCGACGTCGATTTTGCCTCGACAATCGCCATCGGTGGAATTTACAGCCCGCTCGCATCACGCGAATTTTTCGGAGCGTTTCGGATCGGGCGCAACGGCCGGACCCTGGAGTGGCCGGCGCCGGACGGCTCGTTTGACGAGACCCGCGTCCTCGATTTTTGCGCCGACGCCTTATGGCTCGAAGTCACGGACCGCGAGCACCCGATTTCCGATTAATTTCATGCCGCTTCACGCGGTGCGTCCCGCCTTTGCCTACCCCCGCGGCGCGGGTCTATAATCCGCCCAATTCCTGGGGGGCGGGTTACACCATGCGCCGGATATCGATGCGTCTTCTTTGCGCGGTTGCTGCGCTTTTTCTGTTTGCCACCGGGTGCGGATGCGACGAAGCCAGCGAGGACGCCGCCGGCGACGCGGCCTACGACGCGCCGCTGCCGAGTGATGACGACGACGCGGATTTCCCCGCCGTCGATGACGATGTGGCCGACGATGACGCGCTGGACGATGACGTGCTCGACGACGACGCGGACGATGATGCGGTCGATGATGACGCCTTCGACGACGACAGCGACGACGACGACATCGACGACGACAGCCACGACGACGATACCGGGGATGACGACACCGGCGACGATGACGACACGTTTCCGCCGCCGCAGCCTAACCCGAACGCGAAAGCGGACGCGTTTCGGCTGTTCTATAAAGAACGCACCGCGCGCGCGAACGTGAGCCTCAACCGTTTCGCGCTTTCGGACGACGCGGTCGCGGCCAACGCATTCGGCAAGGCGGCGGTCGCGAGAGACGGCGACGAATACGAGGTCGTGGCGGGCCCGAACGACAACAACCCGTTCGGCAAGACGCTCTTTTCGACGTGGAAGCTCTATCAGGCGATCGGCGGGCGCGAGCTGGAACTTTCGCTCATCCGCATGCTCGAGGGCATCGTCTTTAACGAGGCCGTGTCCGGGCATCCGGGCCTGACGACGCGCGAGGCGTATCCCGGTTGGACGCGTACGATGGACGGCGCCGGCGACACGATCACGCGCACCAAATGGGGGTTGCCCGTCGCCGGGCCGGTGACGTATCCACCCGCGCTCGAACAGGAAATTCTGGACGCGTTCTACGACGGCGTGACGTTCACGTACCGCGAGAATCCCGAAGAGTGGATGTTCAACTTCAAGGCGGTCAACGAGCTGACCGCCTACGCCGTCACGTACGTCTTCGATGAGCTCGATCACGATCCGCCGTTCCTGCGCCAGTCGGATTGCTGCTCGTCGATCATGATCACGCAGAAAGGTCCGTGGACCGGCGCGTATTGGGGCAACCAGAACTCGCGTGACAACTTCACCGACTACGCGATGGGCTACATCGCCGCGTTCGAGATCGAGGCGACGCCGGGACTGCCCGCGGATCTGGCCGCCGCCGCGTATCGCGCCGCCGAGGCCGCGCGCCGCACGGGCGACAACATCGTCGCGCACGACAACGTGCTCATGACCGTTGACGAATGGCACGACTACGAAACGCTTTCCCCCGCCGGCGAACGCAACCCCGACGGCGAGGTGGAGTGGCAGGACTTGGGGAGCCTCGCGAGCTGCCAGATGGCGTACGTCGCGCATGCGATCTCCACGGGAGGCCTGACGTGGCCGGTGCCGCAAACGCCGTTGCCCGGCGCGATCGAAACCGCAACGATCCGCAAGATATTTAACGACCTCGGCCTGCCGCCGCCACCGCTACCCGTGATGCAGTGCAAGAGCATCGACGACGCGATCATCGGCCTGACCTGGCGCGAGGTCGTGGACATGGAGATCTTCGGCGTGCCGCTGTGGGATGTCGCCGACGTCATCGCGGGGCTTTATCCCGATCTGTTCCCCGAGCTGCTCGGTAGCATGATGGACGACTTCGCGGAGCTGATGCTCGGCGCCGTCGCGCTTTGCTATTACGCCGATACCGCCGGCGAGGACGAGTTGCTCGACCACGCGCGCGACACGCTGTGGAATTTCATCGAGCTCCAGAAGATCGTCGCGCGGCTGGTCTACGGCGTCACGACGCGCGTCACCGCGAGCGGCGCCGCTGATCTGGAGGCGATCGCGGACCTCATCGCCGCGACGAACGAGATGCTCTATCGCGGCGCGCTGTACGCGCGGATGTTCGGCATCGATTCGCCGCTCGAATATTTCGACGACTTCGCGCGCGGCGACGCCAAGCTCGTGTATCTCGAAAACTTTCTCGCGATGCCCGACACGGCGGATTGGGCGCTCATCACCGACGATCAGATCGCGGCGCAGGTCGAAGCGCGCCTGACACAGTTGGCGAACCGCGCGCCGTGGCGCATCGACCGCTATCGCGATCGCTTCGGCTACACCTATCCCGTGCGGCGCGCGGGCGACGGCTACGAGGCGATCGGCACGGACGGCGAATGGCAGCCGACCGAAAACCCGCGGCACGTGTGGTTCAGCCTGGACGCCATGAGCGTGTGGCACGACGCGGCCCTGTGCGTGAACAGCCCGGAAACCCTGGACTGCACGTGGGCCGCGCTCGGTTGTGTGGCGGCCGACATCGACGAATCCGGCGCGGTGGACGCAACGGACGCGTCGTTTTTTGCGGACGCCTGGCTCGCCTACGGCGACGGCGCCGCGTGCACATCCGACAACGCCTATTGCGACGGCGCCGATACCGACGGCGACGGCACGCTAACCGCGGACGACGAGGCGTTTTTGCAGGCGGCGACGGGGTGCACGACGGACGTGCCGTGATGAGGAAACAGGAAGCAGGAAACAGGAAATAGGAAAGAGGTCGTCGCGCCGCGGCGATTTTGCACGGACGCGCGGTACGTATCAGATCCGCGACAGTTAGGGAGCGGGCGGTTCCTCGTCAACACGCAACGCCCGTTTCGTTAAACCTCCAAACTTCTCCGCCAGAAACGCGTTCTCGACCCGTACGCGCCAAGCCACCAACGCGAGAAACGCACCCACCGCGATCCACGCCCAGCGCACGTCGAGCGCAAGCGCGAGACCGGTGACCGTCGCCGCGTTGCCCGCGTAGATCGGGTGACGCAGGAGCCGGTACGGCCCGCTCGCGACGAGCGTCTGTTTCGGATCGAGGTTGCGCGCGGTGGAGGTGTAGTTCGCGCCGATCTCCCGCCGGCACCAGAGCGTCCACGGCACCGCCGCGACGACGAGCGCGCGGCCGATCCACACGCGCGCACTTGGCTCGATGACGCCGCGCGAGATCGCCTCGGCTGCTGCCGCGGCGACAAACGCGCCCAACGCGATCGCAAGCGCGTAATACGTCGGATCGCGCCGGTCGTAATGCGCGTCGGCCGCGGCGCCGCCGGTGCGCCGCGCAAAAAGATGCAGCACGCCAAAGGCCGCGAGAAGCAGGGCAAAAATGGCGAGGAAAAGGCGCATCGTCCCGTCAATCATTTGCAGGCGGTTGTCGCGAACCGCGTTCGTCAAAATCGGCGACGTGCCACGTTAAACGTGCCCGAGTTTTTTCGCACGCAATCAAAATCGCGCGCGCACGCATTACGGAGTCAGGATTTACCGCGTGCCCCTGGGGGCGGTCGCCGTTGTCGCTCAGTGCGCGACGGGGTTTATCATGAACGCGATGAAAACCCAGGCGAATGTTCCGGCGACAAACAGCAGCTTCGCGCCGCCGGCGAAAAGGCCCGCCTTGGCGATTCTTCGTATGGGGACGGACGCCGCATCGGCCGCCTGCAAGGCCACGATTCCCAACACGACGGCCACAACGTCGAGCCCAACGACCACGGCCGCGCTCAGAACCCAGGACGCGATCGCAAACGCCAGCGACGCCCACGCGAAATACCGCGCGCGCGTGTCGCTTTTCGGCGCGGGCGTTTTCGGCGGTTGCTCGTTCATGGCGGATCGTTCCCGCAAAGCCCGACCGGCGTCAACGGTTCGGCGGTTCGGAGGCCGGCGCCGGTGGCGTCCACTTGTTGAGGCGCGCCCACGCGTTGAGCGGCTTCGCACCTTGCGCGGCGGCGATGCGGTTGAGCAGTTCCTTGGACTCGCGAAGGTGCGTGTTCATCGACATGAGGATGAACGGAATCGCGATCCAAAGAGCCGTGACGACTAGCCCGATGACGACGTAAAGGCACGCCCCGCCCGCGAGAAGATCGGTGAGAGAGTCTTCGGTGTTCATCGCGTTCCTCCTTTATATTTGCCGCTGCTTTTCGTATTCGAGAAAAAATTCCTTTAAGCGCGTGAGCCGCTCTGTGCGTTCCTCGCGTCGTCGTTTTACCTCTGCGCGCGCGAGCGCGACGCGTTCCGCTGGCGAAAGGTCTTGCCAACCGGCGGGTATCCATCGGTGTTTGATAAAATTGCAAGTGTTACACGCGACAACGAGATTTTCTTCGTTGTCGCGGTCTTCGATTGTCGGGATGACGTGATCCACTTCCCACGCATGATAGTCGTCGTAGGTGTCAAGCAACCGGCGACCACAGTACGCGCATTTGAATTGCTGCTTCTCCGCAAGTTTATATTGCGAGAGTGCCCACTCCATGCCGATTTCGCGCGTGCGTTTTCGAAATTCATCCTCGGTCATGCCGTCCCCCTATTGCTTCGCGCCCCTCGCGTCGTCGCGGTTTTTCGTGACCGCTACTCTTCCCGAAAGTATTCCGCGAAGGTTTCCAGAAAGTCTGGTTTCAACGATGACGCCAAGCCGTGTGTGGCGATCGCGTCCACCTTTTCCTTGAACGCGTCGAACGGCAGAAACCCGCAAATTTCGTTGAGCGGCTTTTCGCGCAACTTGAACGTAGGGCGCAATATTTCCTGTTCGACCTTTGATCGCCTGTCATCGGGAGCAACGATAAAAAGCCGAATGTCCAAATTTGGTTGAAGCGCGAGAAGGTCGCTCATCCGCAATAATCCCGAATAGACGCTCGTGGTGCTTTCGACTTCAAAAGCCGCGACAATTGTGTTCCCGCGCAACCACAACACGTCGATGAGCTCGATTGTTTTTGTCGTCGCGTCGTTGAATTGAACGGGAAGTTCATCGACCATTCCGGGCATGGCGCCTAGTCTTTTGCCCGCGCACGATTTGTTTCGATCATTTCTCGCGACCCAAGCGTTGATTCCCATGTCCCCCGCTAAGCGAAGTAAGCGATACTGAATTTCGGCGTGCAGCGTGGTTTCCTTGGCTTCGTCAGTCGATCGCTTACGCGGCGCGCTCACGTCCTCGGGTTCGGGAACGGTGACAGACGTCGCGACTTCGCGTTTTCCCTCGCGCCGAGTCGCTTGATAGACCTTCGCCTTCAGTTTTTTGGGATCAACCGGCCGATCAACGGGATTTCTCGCGGCTTCGCGTACGGCGTCGAGTATGCGTTTCCCGTCGGCTTCAAATCGGAACAGGTTTGGACTTCGCCTCACGAAGCCCTTAAACTTCCCCTTGTCCTTGGGGCTTTTGTAGAAGTCCACCGCACCGGCGAAGGCGTCCATCGGAACGCCGAATTCGGGAGCGAGCGTCACGAGAGGCTTCACCGCGAATCGAACCGGAAAGTCGTTTTCGCTCCAAATTGTTTCGCGGGATTTCGAAACGCCCAGGACTTCAAGCGCGCCTACCCACCTTTGCACGCCCGTCAGGTAGCAAAGAAAAATATCACCTGGTTGAATTTTTTTGATCGCCGCTTTTTGCGACTCGCGAAAACCCGAAACATTTGAACCGGCGGCGAGAAATTCTTTCCAGGTTCTTGGAGTGAATGAGTCAAGCCAATAGGGCACGCAACCCCCCTTTTCGTCTTCGCGGTTTGGTTTTCGCATTTTCCTTCTCACGTTCGGCTTTGATGCGCGCGAGCGGTTCGGCGGCGGATTCGTATTGACGAATTGCAATGGACAAAATCGACGCCATCGTGATGCCTCGCAACGCGATTCGATAACGGCGAACTTGCCGCACAGGGGTTCGGCGTTCGCAGAAACGTACCGGATTTTCGTTTGTAGGCCAGGAGGGACTCGAACCCCCGACCAAGTGATTAAGAGTCACCTGCTCTACCAACTGAGCTACTGGCCCGGAGCGAAATTACGTATCGGCGTCGCGCGTGTCAACGCACGACGCGCTTTTTTCCTTTTCGCGTTTGCCGTGTCCTTGATTTTGTTGGACACCGCGACCCGGGTTTGGCGGGATGGACCGCGGCCCAGGAAGCGGATCGACGCCATGCCCCCGATTCGCGTAAGGTGCGCGCCGTGAAAATTCCGAAATCGCCCAAGGTGCGCACCGTGAAAATTCCGACTTTCGTCCTTGTCCTTTTTGGTGCGCTCGCGTTCGCGCCGGCCGCTTTTGCGCAGCCGACCGCGCCCGAAGCGCCGACGCCGATCGGCGACGTGCGCCCCTACGCAAGCGGGCAGGGTGCCGCGCCGATTCAGGTCGATCAGATCTTCGGCGCGTTTACCTTCGCGCGCGTTCGCGACGACGGCTCGTTCGAGAACGGATACGTTGAATTCGAGCCCGATCACACCTTCACGCGCGTGACGCACGTTGACCGCGATCGCGATCAGGTGGCCGACGACGTCATCGTCACGCGCGGAACGTTCCGCGTCGTCGCGGGCGATGCGGAATCGGGCGCGCCGCACGTCGCGCTTTTCGGCGAGGACGGCGCGCGGGCCGGGCGCGTCGAGGCGCCCGCGTTTCGCGGGCGCGAGGTCGCGGCGTTCTCGCTTGGCGGCGTCTCGTACACGCGCAAGGGCGCGAACGATCCGTACTTCGATGCGGCGCTCGCGGCGACGCCGACCGGAACGCTGATCGTCACGACGGAACCCGCCGGCGCGACGGTGACGCTCGACGGCCGGACGCAGGCCGGCTCGACGCCGATGACGATCACGGACGTCCCGGCCGGCGAGCACGAGGTGCGTGCGCGCGTCCCGGAGAGGCCCGAGCAGGCGCGGACGGTGACGATCACGAAGGACGTGCAAACCCGGGCCGAATTCAATCTGTCGAAGGATCGCGGCGAGCTATGGATCAAGACACGGCCGCGCGTTCGCGTTTTCGTGGATGGCGAATATCGCGGCGATACCCCGGCGAAGATTCGCGATCTCGCGCCAGGCGGACATCGCGTGCGTTTCGCGCTGCCGCTCATCGGCATGGAGCGCGAGGAGACAATCGATGTTCCGATCGGCCGCGAAACGCGCATCAAGCGCGAGTTTTTCGGCCGGCTTGCCATCGACGTCGGCCGGCCGGTCACGGCGTACGCGACAAACGGGCGCGCCATCGGCTTGTCCGGCGGGGAGATCCCGTTGCCGGTCGGGCGGCATGTGTTGACGCTAAAAGACGCGCAGGGGCAGGAGCGGCGCGCCGCGGTCGATATTCGGCTCGATGAAACCACGGCGCTAACGACGCCATTCGATGCGCTCGACGTGGAATAGGGCCCATCATTTCTTTTTTTGAAGCTGGAGGACGGACCATGCGTATTTTGAATCGGCGCTTGATGTACGCGGTGTTTTTTGTGGCGGCGTTCGCGCTTTTTGCCGCCGTGGGTGGATGTTCGTGCAGCGACGAGGACGACGATGACACGCTCGGCGGCGATGGCGGCGGCGGCGACGACGATGACGCGGGCAGCGGCGAATGCGACGTGGAGCCGATCTGCTCGGCCTTTTCGAACGACGGCAGCGAAGGCGGATTCGTGTCCGCGGAAATTTCGAACGACGGCGACTACGCGATCGTGACGTCAAACGGCTTCGCGAATTACCCGATGGGCCCGTTCGACATCGGCCCGGGCGACGTCGTCGAACAGGATCACGAATTCTGGATTCCGCTCGATCCGACGCCGCAGGACACCGAAACGCCGCTCGGCCCGGTCGGCGTGATGACCAACGGCATCCCGATCTTCAACCCGTGGGACGCCGTCGAGCTTGCCGGCTGCCGCAACAACGCCAAGTTCGTGCGCGCGGATTCCTTTGACCAATACGAAGGCCATCCGGAGCAGACGGGCGCGTATCATCACCATACGGGCGGCGTATTCCTTGCGCCCGGCGACACAGGTTATGCGTTCAACGCCGACGCGCACTCGCCGATCCTGGCGTACGCGTTCGACGGCTTCCCGGTTTACGGTCCTTACGGCTACGACGACGGCAACGACGCGGGCAGCGGCATTCGCGTGTTGACGACGTGTTATGAACTGAAAGCCAAGCGCGACTGCTGCCTGGACGAGGACATGTGCGGCACGGACGCGCAATTCGAGGGGACGACGCTTTCGCTCGGCGCGTTTCTCGATGACTACGAATTCGACAACGGCCACTACCAGGGCGGCCAGTGCGATCTGAACGAATACAACATGCGTTTCCAGAAGACGCCGGAATATCCCGACGGCGTGTGGGCGTACGTCGCCACGATCGAGGACGGCAAGACGGTCTATCCGTTCCTGTTCGGCATGACGTATTACGGCGACGCCTGGGAGGATCCGGACGCGGGAGGCCCGCCTGGGAAATAAAACGGATCGAAGATCGACGATTGAAAATTGAAAATCGCACGCGCCGCGCGCACGAGTCCGGCGCGCCGCGTTTCGTTGCGCCGACACCATGGCACGTTATGATGCCCCGACCTTTCGGGAGGGATCGCATGATCACGCGGATCCGGCGGCGCCGGGCGGAGGCGTTTGCGCTTTTCATCACTGTCGCGCTTTTCGCCGGCGGTTGTTTTTCGACGGACGACAACGAGGCGGGCAATGCCGGCTTCATCGCGACCGACGCCGAGGAAAACGCGGCGGACGCGGACGGCGATGCGGAGTTGGACGATGACGCGGACGAGGATGCCGGGTCGCCCGCCACGCTCGACGAGATCGACGAAGATACGATCGGCGAATTCCGCGTCACGGTTTACACGCACACTTTTCCCGAACGGCTCGACGACACGGCGACCGGAGCGTTCGAGCGCCCCGCGTATGCGTACGACGCGATTCCGGTCGATGCGAAATACACGCACGTCCTGTCGTTTCAGATGTCGCCGATGATGCCGCCGCTGATGGACGCGACGCCTTCAAACGGCCCGATCGTCCTTTACTCCGACGAGATGGACGTCATCGTCTTCTCGCCGATGGATGCCTTTTTTGCGAGCGTGGTGAACTTCCGCGAAGGCGCGCTTATCTCCGGCGTCGCCGGGGAGGTGCGTGGTATCAAACGTGATTTCGCGCACCGCTTCGTGTTGGTCGAGGGCCGCGGCCTGCGCGCGACGATCGATGCGTGGGGCGACGTGATGCGCGCGGATCGCGGCAAGGCACGGCCGGATCGTTACGCCGACGCGGGTGTCGGGACGATCGGCTACTGGACCGACAACGGCGCGGCCTACTACTACGACACGGCGCCGGGCATGAACGAGCAGGACACGCTGCTGGCGGTGAAGGACGAAGCCGACGATCTCGGCATTCCCTATGGCTATTTTCAGCTCGATTCGTGGTGGTATCCGAAGGAGCCCGGCGTGTTGTCGCCCGGCGGCCTCATCCGCTGGGAGCCGATCGAGGAAATGTTCCCCGACGGCCTGACGGCGTTTCAGGAAGAACTTGGCCTGCCGCTCGTTTTGCACAACCGCTGGTTCGCGCTCGAAAACGATTATATCGACGATCACCTGTTCGTCTTCGATCCGCCGATGGCGCTGCCGCTTGAGCGCGATGTGTACGACATCTTCATGGAAAACGCGCGCGCGTGGGGCGCGATCACCTACGAGCAGGATTGGCTGATGAGCCAATACCTCGGTGTGGCGCGCCTGCGCGACAACACGGATTTCGGCGCGAAATGGATGCGTCACATTGATCGCGCGGCGAAGGCCAAGGGGCTTTCGACGCAGCTATGCATGCCGGGCGCCGCGCACCTCATGAGCGCGGTGGACATGAAAACACCGACGAGTATTCGCACGTCCATCGACTATCGCAAGAATGTCTCCAAGGAGTCGTACTGGCCGCAGTTCCACATCGTGAACCTGCTCGCGCACGCGATCGGCGTGTGGCCGTACAAAGACAACTTCTGGTCGAGCGAGGACCACGGTCAGGCCGAGGCGCTCATCTCCGCGCTATCCGCGGGCATGGTCGGGCCCGGCGATCCACTTGGCGCGGTGGACGTCGGTATCGTGATGAGCACCTGCCGCGCGGACGGCGTGCTGCTGAAGCCGGATCGCCCCGCGTATCCGATCGACGCGATGTTTCTCGACCACGCGCGGCCGTTCATAACAACGACGCACTCGCGGCGCGCCGAGGCCACGTGGCGCTACGTCGCGGCGTATCATCTGGCCGCGGAGCACCCGCAACGCAGCCTCTTCGATCGCGTGTGGTCGTTCGTGAGTTACGGACTCAAGGACGTCGCCGGGCAGTTCGTGTTTCCCGATCACGTGACGGACTGGTCGCTCGATCTCGCGACCGAGATTGGCGCGACGGGCGACGTGGTTCTCTACGACTGGCGCACCGCGCGCACGCGTGTCGTCAGCGGCGAGATTTTCTTCGAGCGCTTCGCCGCGCTATACGACTTCGCGTACCTGGTCGCCGCGCCGATATCCGACAACGGTCTTGCGCTCATCGGCGAGCCGGACAAGTTCGTCACCGTGGCGGATCGGCGCTTTATCGACATCGACACGACGGAGGACGCAATCCGGGTGGCGCTCGCCGGTGCGCCGGGTGAGGTCGTGACGCTGCGCGCGTACGACGCGAACGCGAATGCGCTGCTGCCGGACCTGACGGCGACGATCGGCGCGGACGGCAAGGGCTTCGCGACGATCGAGCGTTAGTTTTTTTACCGCGAAGGCGCGAAGAAAAACGCAAAGAGCGCAAAGAAAAACAAATCGCTTTTTTCCCCGGCGTCTTTGCGCCGTCTTTGCGTCTTCGCGGTAAACATCATTCCAGCACGTCATTCCACGCCGGATCGTCGTTCACAAGCATTTCGATCCAGTCGTAGATCGACGTATTGCCGACGGCGTAATTCGGGCCGCCCGGTAGCAGGAACTGATACGTCGTGTGCGTCGCGGTATCGATGAAAAAGCGCGCGAAGCGGTCGGGATGCAGCGCCTTGATCTGCCCGGAGACGTCGAGCAGAAGCGATTTGAAACGCTCATCCTCCATGCGCAGGAACCAGCCGCTGATGATGAAATCGCGATACGACGAGAACAGCCCGATGCGCAAGGACGGGTCCTGCCGCAGATAGAGATCGTAGAGCCATGTCTGGATCGGGCCGTCCTGACAGCGCTCGCACGCGGCGGGGATGCGCAGGTTCCACGCTTCCTTGATCGTCTCCCAGGTTTCGGGCGCTTCCGGATCGAAGAAACCGACGCCCGAGTCGGAGAACACGTAGATCGGCGTGTCCATATATTGCGACTTCACGACCGGGTAGGCGATGTAAGTGCCGAACGCGCCCGCGCTCGCGCCGGTGACGAGCACCTTGTCGGGATTCGGGAACATCGCTTTGGTCAAGGCGGCGGCGGCCGCGGTGTGGCGCATGCCCTGGTGATAGACGACGCGGCCGAATTCCTCGATGACGGCGTCGCCGACGTGGATGCTGTTGTCGCAGTACGGCACGTAAACGAAATTCCAGTCGGCGAGCGGGTTGTCCGCGTCGCGGTTGCGATAGCCGAGATTCATGAACGCGACGTCGAGGGCGTAGGACAGCCAGTAGCCCGGCCAGCTCGCGCCGCCGCCCTCCAGGAAGAACATGACGTTGTTCGACGTACCGGGCGACACCGCGACGCTCGCGGGCTTGCCGTTATAACAGCGCACATCCCGTTCATCGAAGTAATAGCGCGTGTAGCCATTGCCGATTTCCTTCGAACGCACCGGCCGGATGTCGAGGTAGGGGAGGAAGCCCGCCTCCTCGAACATCGCCCACATCTCTTCTTCCGTCGCGTCGTCGTCGCCCGATGTGTTGTCGTCGTCCCCCGTGTCGTCGCCGCTGTCGTCGTCCGGCGCGTCGTCGGCGTCATCGTCAGCAGGGTTCTCATCATCGGAGCCGCACTTGCCGCCGCCGCACGTCTGGCCGGGAGGCGAGGTCGCGTCGTCGCCGGTGCCTTCGCTTTCATCGCAGCCCGCGATCGCAAGTGCGACGAACAACGCCAACGCGCACACGACCGCAACGATGGCGCGGCCGCGACCGTCACCGCATCCATGATCGAGCATGCCTGACCACCGACTCCGAGGGTGAATATCGATCGGCAAGGCTTATCGTTGCGACAAACGGCGCCGCGACGCAAGAGGCGTCATCGTCGCGCCCAACATTGGGCTCGGGCACGGGAATCGGAACGGGAATCGGTGGCGATTGGGTCGGGGATAGGGATGGGTTCAATCCCACGTGGTTCAAGACCTCTTTCCTCTTTCCTATTTTCCCGTTCCTCCATGATATAGTTCACGCTTCGAAATCGCGTGACGGGAGGGACTTCATGGCCACCGCGTTCCGTCCACCGAACCGCGCGTTGTGGGAAATCACGTGGCGTTGCGATCTGCGCTGCGACCACTGCCTCGTGCACGGCGGCGGCGCCAAGGACGGAGAGCTTTCCACCGGCGAGGCGCTTGATCTTGCCGATCAACTTGCGCGCCTGGGCGTGCGCGCCGTATCGCTCACCGGCGGCGAGCCGTTGATGCGTAGGGACTGGCCAGCGATTGCCGAGCGCGTGCGCGCCCGCGGCATGGCGCTGCGGTTCGCGCTGAACGGTCATTTGCTCGACGAAACCGCCATCGCGACGCTCGTCGATCTCGGCACGGAATCGCTTTCGGTCAGTGTCGACGGCGTCAAGTCGACGCACGATCGCATTCGCCACGGACCTCGCGGGCCGAACGGGGCGTCATCGTTCGACCGCGTCATGGACGCGATCGACCGCCTTGCCGCGACGCCGATCGTCGTCACCGCGCGCACGTCGATTTCGAACGACAACATCGACGATTTGCCCGCGTTGTACACGCTTTTGCGCGGCCGCGTGAAAAAATGGGTCATTCAGATCGCGCATCGCACCGGGCGGATCGCGTCGGATCACGCGCACTTCACGCCGCTTTCGGTTGAGCACCTGCCGCGCGTCGCGGATTTCATCGTCCGGCACGCGCGCGATCCGGTGCTGCAGCCGCGCGCATTCAATAGCATCGGCTACCTTTCGCGGCACGAGCCAATCCTTCGGCAGGCGGGCCGCGACGCGAAAAATCCCATCTGGCGCGGATGCCAGTGCGGCATCGTTTCCATTGGCATCGAGCCGGACGGCGGCATCAAGGGCTGCGCGAATCAGGTGGGCGATCCGTTCATCGTCGGAAACGTGCGCGACGAAGCGCTCGACGCGATCTGGAACGACCGCCCGCGCTGGCACTGGCTGAATCCGACGCCCGACAAGATGACGGGAAACTGCAGCGGCTGCGCGCTTGCGCAAAGCTGCTCGGCGGGTTGTTCGGTGCTCGCGTACCGCACGACGGGCGAGATGTTCAACAACCCGTATTGCCTGCGGAAGATGGAAAACGACGAGCGCGCCCGGACAACGGGGGCCGCGCCGTGATCGTGCTCGTCGTCGTCGCCGACAGCCTGCGCGCCGACGATCCGGGATACGCGGGCGGAGCGGATACGCCGGCGCTCGACGCACTCGCGGAAGGCGGCGCGACGTTCGACGCCATGTACGCGGCCGGTGCGTGGACCGTGCCCGCGTTCATGTCGCTGCTTTCCGCCGGTTTGCCGCACCGCGTCGGCGTGTGCCGCTGGCGCCATCCGTTTCCGCCGAACCGGCCGACGCTGTTTACCGCGTTTGCCGACGCGGGTTTTGAGGTCGCGGCGTTTCATCCGCACCCGCGATGGGGATTTCTCACCGTGCCGGGGAAGGGGGTCGTCGGCGACAGTCAGGAGCCGCGACAGGTCATCGAGCGGCTTCGCGGACGGCGCGGGCGCGATCTTATTGTGGTGGTTCACCATTGGTGGACGCACCTGCCGTACGTCACGCGAAAGATGCCGCGCCGCCTCTGGCACGCCGCGTGTGACTACGCGCTCGAATCGTTGAACCGCCACCCGGAGCGCGTCGCCCAAACCCTCGCGCGAACGCATCGCAAGTCGGTGACGCACTTCTCCGAGGAGATTCTGCCGCGCTACATCGACGCCGCGACAAGTGGCGGCGAGGCGGCGCTCATCGTCGTGACGGGCGATCACGGCGAGACGTGGGGCGCATCGCTGCCCAAAGGCCGGCGCGTCGAGAATATCTACGATCTGCACGGTCGATGGATCGCCGACGAAACGGTGCGCGTGCCGCTTGTCGTGCACGGCCGCGCGGCGGACGGGTTCGTTCCAACAACGCGCGTGTCGGGATTCGCGAGCGGCGTCGATTTCACGCCGACGATCTGCGACCTCGCCGGTGTGCCCTGGCCCGCTTCGGCGCCACACGCCGATACCGATGTCGCCGGCGTTTCGCTCGCGAATTGCGTCATGCACGGCGCCCCTTCGCCGCGCGACGAAATCGTTGTTGTATCGAGCCACAACACACACGAGCCGAACACGTATCCCGAAAACGGCCGCGCCATGTGGCGCACGTTCGGCCTTCGCCGCGCGGATGCGTGGTTCGTGTACGACGGCGTCGCGTGCGAGCGCGTCATTGCGCCGGTCGGCGACGCGCCCGCGGCCGTCGAATCGGATGCCGTTTTTGCCCGACTAGCGCGCATGCACGCGGCGAGCGTCGACTCGGCGCCGATCGTCGATCACGCCTCCGCCGACGATTTACGCACGGGGCGCGGCGATCCGGTGCGTGCGCTGCGTTCGCTGGGATATCTCGAATAGCGATCCGCCGCCGTGAACGCGAAGGGGCCGTCATCAGGGGCCGGCCAGATCCTTCGCTTCGCTCAGGATCACGAGCCCTCGATCAGGATGACGAGCCCTCCCGCCGTCCAGGGTTTTGAGCGCGGAGTTCTGCTTTCGGCGTTCAATGCTCGGCATTCATCGAATTCAGCAACCCCATCATCGCGTAGAGCGCGTGCTGATTGTAGTCGATGCGGATGTCGCCCGCGGCCAGGCCGCCTCGGATGCCGCCGATCGCGCGCTCGGGATGCGGCAGGAAATATGTATTCTCGCGCGAGTATTGATTGGCGATCACGAAGCGCATCGATGCGGAAAGCGCGCCCGCGAATTCGCGGGCGGCGTCGTCGTCGTTCGCGAAACGCGCGGCAAGATAGTTTTCGTACAGCGATTCCGCGCGCGCGGACGTCGGCGCGGTACGCGGCGGGCGCGCGTTTTTCGCGCTGCCAAGATAGGCGGGGAAATAGCCCGCCTGCCCCGGCCGCCACTGGCGCGCGATGACCGCGCCCGCGTGTTCGTATCCCAGCGCGCGCCATTGGTCGCGCCGCGCGGGGTCGGGATCGACGCGCGCAAGCCGCGCCCACGCCATCGCGTGCCAGCAGTAACGGCCCACCGCGTCCGGACCGTCCGCGCGCCAGAGGGCCGCAAGCAC